>JASFPB010000065.1:0-9262 GCA_050116235.1 Chromatiales bacterium
GGCCGCCCATCGTCAACTCTTGAAAAAATGCCGACCCGGCTTGCAGGAGTACCAGTTGCAGGCTGATTTCGAACATGCCTGTTCCAGCAAGGGCGCGACGCGCCAGGCCTACCCGTCGATCGTCGGTGGTGGCAACAACGCCTGTATCCTGCATTACGTCGAGAATAATGCCAGGCTGGAAGAGGGTGACCTGGTGCTCGTTGATGCCGGCTGTGAACTCGACTGCTATGCCTCCGATATCACGCGAACCTTTCCGGTCAATGGCAAGTTCAGCGAACCCCAGCGCCTGCTCTACCAGCTCGTGCTCGACGCCCAGCATGCGGCCATTGATGCCGTTCATCCCGGAAACAGCTGGCACGCGCCCCATGAGGCGGCCGTGAAGGTGCTGACGCGCGGGCTCGTCAAGCTCGGACTACTCAAGGGACAGCCTGCGCGGCTCGTCAGGAAAGAGGCCTACAGCAAGTTCTACATGCACAAGACCGGCCACTGGCTCGGCATGGATGTTCACGATGTCGGTGATTACAAGATCGACGGCGAATGGCGCATGCTCGAACCGGGCATGGTGCTGACGATCGAGCCGGGTCTCTACATCCCGGAAGGCATGCGTGGCGTGGCGAAGAAGTGGCAGGGTATCGGCATCAGGATCGAGGATGACGTTCTCGTCACCAGGGATGGGCATGATGTTCTCACGTCGGACGCACCGAAAGAGATCGACGAGATCGAGGCATTGATGGCATGAAGCACGACTACGACATTGTTATCGCCGGGGGCGGCCTGGCTGGTCTCACGCTGGCATGCGCGCTCGCCCCCACAGGGGCCCGCATGGCCGTGATCGAGGCGAGCCCGCAACAAGCCGACAGGCCACCGAGCTTTGACGATCGCGCCATCGCGCTGGCGCACGGCAGCCGCCTGATATTCGAGGGCATCGGTCTCTGGGACGCTATCGCTCCCTGCGCAACGCCGATCAGGAAGATACATGTCTCCGAGCGCGGGAGATTCGGTTTCACGCACCTGGATGCCTCGGAGGAACGTGTCCCGGCGCTCGGCTATGTCGCTCCGGCACGCGATCTTGGCAAAGCGCTGATGGCGCGGTTTGATGCGACAGGCATCACGCAACTCCGCCCGGCCCGGCTCATCGACTTCGACACTGAAGAGGAAGGCATCACCCTCAGCGTCGATTCCGCAGGCGATGAACAGAAGATCACCACGAGACTGCTCGTGGCAGCCGATGGCGGCCAGTCACAAATCCGCGACCGGCTCGGTATCAAGGTTCGTCGATGGGACTACGGCCACACAGCGATCGTCAGCAACCTGGTGCCCGGAAAACCCCATGACAATATCGCCTACGAGCGTTTCACACCCGATGGTCCCCTGGCGCTGCTGCCGATGACGGATAACCGTTTCGGGGTCGTACTCACAGTGCCGACGGCAGAGCATGAGGAGATCCTTGCACTTGGCGACAGTGACTTCCTCGGCCTGTTGCAGGAACGCTTCGGTTATCGCTGCGGACGGTTCCAGCGTGTTGGCAGCAGAAGCGCCTACCCCCTGTCGCTCATAACGGCAAAGGAGTCAGTGCGCCAGCGTGTGGCGCTGCTTGGCAATGCCGCACACACGCTGCACCCGATCTCCGGCCAGGGCTTCAATCTCGGCCTGCGCGATGTTGCCGTACTGGTCGACGTGATTGCTGACGCCCTCAAGACCGGGGAAGACCCCGGCGAAGAGAAGATCCTGCGGGCCTATGCCACCGCGCGCCAGTCCGACCAGCGCAACATGGCACTGGTCACTGACGGACTCGCCCGCCTGTTCAGCAACCCGCTCTCAGTCATCACCACGGGGCGCAATATCGGACTACTCGCTGCGGACCTGCTTCCAGGCATACGTCACCAGATTGCACGGCATGCCATGGGGCTCAAGGATGCGCATGCCCGTCTCTCGCGAGGACTCTCCGTTGAGTAGCACGGACTATGACATTCTCGTGGCGGGCGGGGGTATGGTTGGCGCCGCACTTGCCTGCGCACTGGCCGGAAACCGCCTGCGAATTGCAGTCGTCGAGAAGCAGCCACCGCAGCTCGAGTGGTCCCCGGGAGAGATCGACCTCAGGGTCTCGGCCATCAACCACGCCTCGCGCAACCTGCTCGAGAACATCGGCGTCTGGGACGCCATCCGCGAGCGTGGCATCCAGCCCTATCGCGAAATGCGCGTCTGGGACCAGTCACGCCTTGGTGACATCCACTTCGACAGCGCCAGCATCGGCGAACCCGATCTCGGCCATATCATTCAGAACCGCATCATCCAGGCAGCGCTCTGGGAAGAGATGCAGCAGCGCGCCGACATCGACCTGCTGACACCGGCCTGTATCACCCAGGTGGACACTGAACCGGATGCGCTGTCACTCATGCTCGATGATGGCAGCAGGATCCGGTGCCAGCTGGCAGTCGCCGCTGATGGCGCCAGTTCAAGGCTGCGCAACATGGCGGGCATCGCTGTCGATGTCCACGATTTCGAGCAATACGCTGTCGTGGCAACTGTGGTAACGCCCGATGGCCACCATGAAACAGCCTGGCAGCGCTTCCTGCCCAATGGCCCGCTCGCATTCCTGCCCGTATCACCATCAGCCTGTTCTATAGTCTGGTCGACGACAGAGAGCGAATCGCTCGAACTCCTCGAGATGGAGAGTTCGGCCTTTTGCGAGCGGCTCGTCGAGGCTTCCGAGGGGCGGCTTGGCGCCCTCCAGTGCTCGCCGGAGCGTGCCCGTTTCCCGTTGAGATCACAGCATGCGCAGAGTTACCTGGCAGAACGTCTCGTGCTCGTTGGCGATGCGGCGCACCAGATCCATCCGCTTGCCGGCCAGGGGGTCAATCTCGGCTTTCGTGATGCGGCCGTCCTTGCCGGGACGATCCTGCATGCGAAGAGCCGTGGCGAACCCTGGTATGAGCGACCCGTGTTGCGACGCTACGAACGCGCACGGCGTGGCGACAACCAGCTGACACGCAAGAGCATGGAAGCTTTCAACAGCCTCTTCAGCAACAGCTCACCCCCGCTGCGCCTGGCGCGCAACTTCGGTCTCAGGGCTGTGGACAGCAGCCACATCGCGAAACGCTTTTTCATGCAGCAGGCACTGGGCACCGGAATGGATGTCCCGCCTCTGTGCCGCAAGCGCCTTGCAGGGTAGAATGCACGGATAGTCGTCCACACCCTGTTCACATGCTCCGCACACTGTTCGTTTACATGGCACTTCTCTCCAGCGGCCTGGCACTTGCCGGCTGTGGCCAGAAGGGGCCGCTCTACATGCCGGAGGACGAGCCTGCGACTGTCGAGACGCCCCCTCCCCCGGCATCACAGACACAAGCGGATACCGACTGACGGGAGGCCGTGCATGGATCATTTCACCTACATCAACGACGAGCTGCATGCCGAATCCGTACCACTTGCGGAGATCGCTGCAAGCTTCGGCACACCATGCTATGTCTACTCGCGCGCAACACTCGAAAGACACTGGCATGCATTCAACGACGCCTTCGAGAGCCATCCGCATCTCGTCTGCTATGCCGTCAAGGCCAACTCCAACCTCGCTGTTCTGAACATCCTCGCGCGTCTCGGGTCGGGGTTTGACATCGTTTCGATCGGCGAACTCGAACGCGTCATTGCGGCCGGCGGCGATCCTGCCAAAGTGGTCTTCTCCGGTGTCGGCAAGCGCGAGGACGAGATCCGCCGGGCTCTCGAACTCGAGATTCACTGTTTCAATGTCGAATCCGGCGCGGAACTGCTGCGCATCAACCGCATCGCCGGTGAAATGGGCAAGCAGGCCCCTGTCTCCCTGCGCGTCAATCCTGACGTCGACGCCAATACGCACCCCTATATCTCCACGGGTCTCAGGGAGAACAAGTTCGGCGTCGATGTCGAGAGTGCCATGCGCCTCTACCGTGAAGCGGCCGAACTCGAACATCTCGATGTGTGCGGCATCGACAGCCATATCGGTTCCCAGCTGACCGAGCTCTCACCCTTCCTTGCGGCTCTCGAACGCGTGCTCGCAATGGTCGATACCCTGAAGCAGGAAGGCATTGCGATCCGTCACATCGATCTTGGCGGCGGCCTGGGCGTTCCCTATACAGACGAGCGGCCACCTCATCCGCAGGATTATGCTCACGCTGTCAGCACGCGCCTCGCGAACAGCGACCTCGAGATCATCCTCGAGCCCGGACGCGCTATCGCGGCCAACGCCGGCATCCTGCTGACAAGGGTCGAGTATCTCAAGCCAACCGACGAGAAGGATTTTGCCATCGTCGATGCAGCCATGAACGACCTGCTGCGCCCCGCTCTCTACCAGGCAACCCAACAGATCATCCCTGTCGACAAGGGTCACAAAGGCCGCGATGGTATCTATGACATCGTCGGCCCTGTCTGCGAAACCGGTGATTTTCTCGGCAAGGAGCGTGCGCTCTCTCTGGCCGAGGGCGACCTCCTGGCCGTACGCTCCAGTGGCGCTTACGGCTTCACCATGAGTTCGAACTACAATACCCGGCCGCGTGCGGCCGAGGTGCTCGTCGACGGTGACCGCGTGCATCTCGCCAGGGAACGTGAATCGCTTGCCGCGCTCTATGCAGGGGAGCACCTGTTGCCGGCAGACTGACACTCTCAACGGGTGTAGACTTCCGGCATGGAATTGAAATTCACCAAGATGCAGGGCGCAGGAAACGATTTCGTCGTTTTCAATGCCATTGATCAACAGGTCGATCTCGGCCGTGAGCAGCTGCAACAGATCGCCGACCGCCATTTCGGAATCGGCTGCGACCAGGTCTTGCTGGTCGAGCCACCACGTATCGAGGGCACCGAATTCCATTACCGCATCTTCAACGCAGACGGCGGCGAGGTCGAGCAGTGCGGCAATGGCGCTCGCTGTTTCGCGCGCTACGTCCACGACAAGGGGCTCAGTAGCAGCAAGGAACTGCATGTCGGCACAGCGAAGGGACGTATCACGCTCTATCTCGAGCAGAGCGGGCAGGTCCGCGTCAACATGGGTATTCCGCGATTCGAGCCCGCGGATATCCCGTTCCTGGCGGAGACAGTCGCACTCTCCTACGGCATCGATCTCGACGGGGCCCAATACCATATCAGTGTCGTCTCCATGGGCAACCCCCACGCCGTCCTGCTGGTCGACGATATCGATACTGCGCCTGTCGAGACGATCGGCCCCCTGCTGGAGTCGCATCCGAGATTTCCGCAGCGCGTCAATGTCGGCTTTATGGAACACAGGCATCGAGACAGGATCGCACTGCGCGTCTACGAGCGTGGTGCAGGTGAGACACTGGCTTGCGGCACAGGAGCCTGCGCGGCCGTTGTCAGCGGCATCCGCCAGCAGAGCCTCGCCACGGAGGTGACGGTGGAACTGAAAGGAGGGGTACTTGTGATAAGCTGGACAGGTGAGGGAGAGCCGGTGTGGATGACCGGGCCGGCAGAGACAGTTTATGAAGGGGTTATCAGCTTATGAGCGATAAAACAGGGTACGACGCGGATTTCGAAGCCGAAATCGCGGACTATCTGCACAATCACAGTGACTTCTTCTCGCGCCATCCGGAACTGCTGCAGATGCTTCACGTTCCGCATAGCGCAGGCGAGGGGACGATTTCACTCGTCGAACGGCAAACGCAGCTGCTGCGTGAAAAGGCCGGTGAGTACAGAAAGCAGCTCGAGCAGCTGATCGCAGTTGCACGCGAGAACGATGACCTCAACAGGCGCCTGCACGAGCTGACCCTCACGCTGATCGAAACCGAAGAACTCGACGGTCTCATGGACATCCTGCTCGACGACCTGCGCGAGCAGTTTAATGCCGATGCCGTCGAGCTGAAGCTCTTCTCTGCAGAAAATCTCGAGCAGGCGGTCAACGAGCGGCAGGCCGTGCCACTGATGTTCGACGACTTCATGAAGCAGGGCAAGCCCAAGTGCGGTGCGCTCAAGAAAGAACAACTGCAGTACCTCTTCGGGAACATGGCAGCGGAGACAGGCTCCGTTGCACTCATCCCGCTGACACATAATGCCGTCGAGGGTGTACTGGCGATCGGCAGCCGTGACGCGCAACGCTTCCATCCCGGCAAGGATACGGAATTCCTGCAACGCCTCGGCGATCTCGTCAGCCACGCCCTCGGGCGCATCAAGCCGCTGGAGCAGGAATGAGCGAGACGGGTCCATTGCAGGCCCGGCTCAGCGGATTCATCGACCACCTGCGTCACGAGCGGCGACTCTCCACAGCCACTGTCTCGAACTACCGGCGCGACCTCGAACAGTTTCTCTCGTGGCTCGAGAACAGGGGGACAGATGCCCCTGAAGAGATCAACCAGCACCTGGTTCGCGCATGGGTTGCGAGCAGACACAGACAGGACATCAGCGGCAAAAGCCTGCAGCGGCAGCTTTCAAGCCTTCGCACATTCTTCCGCTACCTATTGCGTGAAGGTGTCATGGGACATAACCCTGCCGAAGGCGTACGCGCCCCCAAGGCCAAGCGCCCCCTGCCGAAGGCGCTCGACGCAGACCAGCTCTCGCGCATCCTCGAACGCCAGGCCAGCGATCCTTTGGAGAAACGCGACCTGGCCATGATGGAGCTCTTCTACTCCTGTGGCCTGCGGCTTGCAGAGCTCGTGTCACTCGACGTCAAGGACCTTCCGGCCGAGAATGATCAGCTCGAGGTCATCGGCAAGGGGGCGAAAACGCGGCGAGTCCCGCTCGGCAAGATGGCCCGCAAGGCAATTGCGGAATGGCTCCGGGAACGCGAACGCTATGCCGCTGGCGATGAGCCAGCGCTTTTTGTCAGCGCCCGCGGGAAACGCATTCACCCGCGCAGTGTCCAGCAGCGCATCAGCCGCATGGCCAGACAGCTCAACGCGCTGCAGCACCTCCATCCACACATGCTGCGGCACTCATTCGCAAGCCACCTGCTCGAATCCTCCGGAGACCTGCGTGCAGTGCAGGAGCTGCTCGGGCACGCTGATATCAGCACGACGCAGGTCTACACCCATCTCGACTTCCAGCATCTCGCCCAGGTCTATGACCAGGCCCACCCCCGGGCCAGGAAAAAGCGCGGCAAGGGCTGAGCCCGCAGCTTACGCCTGCAGGAAAATCTCCTTGTAGCAGACATAGATCGAGATCATGCCAACAGGCGCGAGGATGAGCATACCGAGACCCATCGGTATCATCGCGAGGATGCTCAGCAGGATCATGAGAATCCCGAAGAGCAGGAAAGGCATGATGTTCCTCAAACAGCCACGGAAGCTGAGCTTGAGGGCCTGCATGACCTCGAGATCATTGAAGGTGATCAGGGCCGGTGCGAAATAGAAGGCCATGATGACAGGGATCGTCACGGCCAATGCAATCAGCGCAACGAGCAGAAGCACAACACCACCGACAGACTCCATGAGCTGCTCGGCTGCCGCAGGATCATCGAAGCCACCTTCCATGCCGGCCAGGCCGAAGATCAGGCCGAAAAATACAACTGAGATAACGACAAGCAGCAACGAGAAGGCGATGTAGAGAACGCCGAGAATCAAAAGCCGGTTCCGCTGCGGAATGGAGAATCCGGCAAAGAGCCGTTCGATGGAAAACCGCTTCCCCGCATCGAGATCCCGGCAGGCAAGCAGGATGCCCGCGAAGAGCACCGGGTAGAGCACGTTGATGAGCAGGGAACCGACAAAGGGAATCAGCGCAGCAAGAAACATCAGTGCGAAGAGCACCACGATCATGAGGATCCAGTTCAGCGGTGATTGTTTGAAATAATTCCAGGCCTCGGCAATCCAGCCCGCTCCCCTGCCAAAGGGATGCTTTCTTGGCTCACCGAGCAGACTGCCCGGTTCGAAATCCTGCTCGACGAGGAGATCCGAGGATGGTGATTCGTACGGATTTTGCTGATCGGCCATGATGACTCCTTGATTCTTGTTCAGGTTGATTCTTGTCAGGCATTCCTGTTTGCAACCATAGCAAAAGGTCAACTTTCTTCCATGCGTTTTTTATGACTGGTCACAGGCACATTGAAAAACAGAAAAGAAGCTCGTGATTGCATTCCGGTCACAAGGCCTCTATCTTGGAAAAAACAGCCGGACACCCGAGATGTTCTCTGCCTTGAGGCGATGGCGCCGTCGTCGCATCATCAACAAATCCGTCATCAGTGACGAGGCATGGCAAGATGCATTCGCCGCCCTCCCCCTCCTCGAACGGCTGGACAGCCGGGAAAGAGAGAAGTTGCAGGAACTTGCGACCCTGTTACTGCACGAGAAGCACTTTTCAGGCGCCCATGGTCTCGAGGTCACCGAGCCCATGCAGCTTCTGATCGCACTACAGGCCTGTGTGCCGATCCTCAATCTCGATATCGACTGGTACCGTAACTGGCACTCCGTGATCATCTACCCGGAAGGCTTTGCCGCCGAGAGCACCGTCATCGATGATGCCGGTATCACCCACAAGGTCCGGCGCGCACTCAGTGGCGAAGCCTGGGAAGGCGGACCTGTCATCCTCTCCTGGATCGACTCCCTGCATGCCGGACAGGTCGTTGACGGCGTTAATCTCGTCATCCATGAATTCGTGCACAAGCTCGACATGCGCAACGGTAACGCAAACGGATTTCCGCCTCTGCATGCCGGAATGGACCGCAACGCCTGGACAGAGGCCTTCTCGGAAGCATTCGAAGACTTCCAGCAACGGCTGTTCGATGGCGAAACCGCAGGTATCGATCCCTATGCCGGGCACTCGCCAGCGGAGTTTCTCGCAGTACTCAGCGAGGTCTTTTTCGAGCGCCCGGAACTGGTTCATGACCTCTACCCCGACGTTTATAACCAGATGGTTCTCTTTTTCAGGCAGGATCCGATGAGGTGAGCGGATAGCTGTTTTTTCTTTCCTGTCCCCGGTTTTGTATCGCTTCGCGATGGATTAATTCAATACGCGTATCGGCGCGCGCCCTTTATTTTGAAAGCGGCGGGTGGAAGTTCAATCGATCATTGCAACACTTCATCGAGTTTATCTGCTGGCGTCTGGAAGTCGAGTGTTTTCCTGGGTCGCTGATTGAGCTTTTTCGCCAGCTTCGCTGACTCAAACACGCCTCGCTTCTATCCTGTCAGGGACCGCAATGCTCGACGCGTTAGAAGGGCAAGGGTCCAGGACTGTTCAATCCTGTCTGCAGGAGCCAAGCCCACTCGGTGATCAATCGCCCACTGTGTGGGCTGGTACAGCAAGAGCCGGTAATTACACCATCTGCGACTCGATGCCACCGAGGACCACAGGC
>JASFPB010000066.1:0-9114 GCA_050116235.1 Chromatiales bacterium
GGCACAACCATGGACCTGCCGCAGCCATAACGGCTCCGAGGGAAGGCCGGCCTCACGGACAAGGATGCCGCGATTTTCTGACACATCAGCCGGATTATCCTCGACATGATCACCAAGATTGAGACTTTCCCAGCGACCGGCGCTGACACCCCCGCTGCGCGTCGTGCTGAGCGCACGCACGGATCGTGGAACCGGCCACTCGGGAATGATCCAGTCAGGCATCATTCACGTCTTGCCTGAGAATGGCCAGCAGCCGTTCCATGTCGTCCGGTATGGGCGCTTCCCATTCGACCCGCGCGCCCGTGACCGGGTGTTCGAAACCGAGCCGGAAGGCATGCAGCGCCTGGCGACGGAAGTGCCGCAAGGCCTCTTTCAGGGGCTCGCTGCAACCCGCGGGAATCTGCAGTCGGCCGCCGTAGAGCGGATCACCAACGACGGGGTGACGAATATGCGCCATGTGCACCCGAATCTGGTGGGTCCGCCCCGAATGCAGCTTGACCTGCAGCAGGCAGTGGGCACGGAAGCGCTCGAGCACGCGGTAATCCGTCATGGCCGGTTTTGCGCTTTCGTTGTAGACCACAGCCATTTTCGTGCGCTGCGTCGGGTGGCGTCCGATGGGTTCATCGACGGTACCACCGGCAACCATGCGTCCTGTGACGATGGCGCGGTACTCACGATGGATATCCCGCTTCTGCAGCATGTCCACAAGCAGTTTGTGGGCACGCTGGCTCCGCGCAACGACCAGCAGCCCACTGGTATCCTTGTCGAGCCGGTGCACGATCCCGGCACGTGGCAGGGTCTCGAGGGAGGGGTCATGGTGCAGCAGGCCGTTGAGCAGGGTGCCAGCGGGGTTGCCGGCGGCAGGGTGCACCACCAGGCCCGGCGGTTTGTTGATGACGATGAGGTCATCATCCTCGTAAAGGATATCGAGGTCGAGTTTTTCAGGCGCGTCCTCGATGACCGGCACCTCATCGATCTGCAACGCGATGCGGTCGCCCGCAGCGACCTTCTCCTTGACGGCCATGGACGCGCCGTTGACTGTCACATTCCCGGACTTGACCCACTTCTGCAGCCTGCTTCGGGAGTAATCCCCGAAGAGCGCTGCAAGCGCCTGGTCGAGCCGCTTGCCGGCCAGTTCATCCGGAACCGCCGCCTGGAGCGTCTGCCGGGTCATCGCTGCACGAATCCTGTCCGATTCCGGTATAATTTCGCCATTTCGGCAATCTTATCAGGAACAGACTGCTCATGGGGCGCTCACTCATCTCGCTGATTCTGGCTGCTCTGCTGCTGCATGGCTGCTCGCTTCTCCCGGAACAGAAGGACGAGACCAGGAACTGGTCGGCCGAGCGTTTCTACACGGAGGCCTCGACGGCTTCTGCAGAGGGCAACTACGAGAAAGCCATCGAGTACTACGAGATGCTCGAGGCGCGCTATCCCTACGGGCAATATGCCGCCCAGGCCCAGCTTGATGTGGCCTATGCGTACTACAAATACGACGAACCGGATGCCGCCATCGACGCCCTGGACCGCTTTATCCGCCTTCACCCGGATCATCCGCAAACGGCCTACGCCAACTACATGAAAGGAATCGTCAACCTCAACCGCAACATCGGACTGGTCGACCGCTTTGTCACCACCGATGCTTCCAAGCGTGACCCGGCATCCTACTCCCAGGCCTACAAGGACTTCATGGAGGTGATCGAAAAATATCCTGATACACGTTACGCCCGGGATGCGCGTCAGCGTGCAATCTATCTCAATAACAGCCTCGCCATGCACGAGATCCATATCGCCAACTACTACATGGACCGCGGCGCCTATCTCGCAGCGGCAAAACGTGCGGCAGGTGTGATCGAGAACTACCAGCGCACACCGGCTGCAAAGCGCGCACTCGAAATCATGGTCGATGCCTACACAAAGCTCGACCTGCCTGATCTCGCTGCCGATGCCGAGCGCGTGCTCGCAATCAACGAGGCGCAGGGTAATTTCGTCAGCGACGCGGACCTCGAGGAGCAGCGCGGGCTGATCCGGCGCTTCTGGGACTGGACAGGCATCGACGAGGACTGACCCCCTGACGGGCCGGGCTACAATCTGAATCGCAGATCCTGTCCGAATCCTTCCGGGCCGCTCTGCAGCCCTCTCGCCAGAGCCATAACACGAAACCGCTCCCCCATCTCCGTCGGCAGCACCAGTCGCTTGAACCCCTCGACCAGGGCGAACCACTCCGCATCCTGCTCCCCTGCCATCCCCTCCAGCATCTGCTCGATTCCGCAGCCGAGCAGAAAGGCTGCCTGGCTCGTGTAGCCTGCAACCCTGAGGCCCGCACTGTCTGCGGCCTCGGCCACGGCCGTGAAATCCACATGCGCCGTGATGTCCTGCATGCCTGGCAGATACAGCGGGTCCGTGTTGCCATGGTGTCTGTAGTGACAGAAGAGTGTCCCGCTGCTGCGGTCCGGACTGTAGTAATCACGTCGTTCGTAGCCGTAGTCGACGAGCAGGGCCACGCCCCTCGCCAGGAGCCTGCCGAGTTCGCCGATCCAGGGCCGCAATCTGAGATTGATTTCCGAGACATGTCCCGGCGGCAACTGAAGACCAAGCGAGGCGACTGCCTCTTGCAGCGACCGGGCAGCCGGCCTCCAGTCGAGATGCAGCTCCTGCCCGTCACAGACAACACACTGCTCCTCGAGGCCGGTTTCCAGGGTTCTGAAACGGTGTACCGGCATGGCATCCAGCACCTCGTTCGCAACCACAGCCCCCTCGATGTCCGCATCCGGCAAGCGCTCGAGCCACTCCACACGCCCCGAGAGTCCGGGCAACCGTTCCCTCACCACTGCCTGCTGGCGCTCGCGCAACTCCGGGCTCAGCTCCATGACGAGATAGTGTTCAGGCAGTGCGTCGAGCGCCTGCAATGCCTGAAGAAGATCGCAGGCCAGCTTGCCACTACCGGCACCGAACTCGAGAATAACGGGAGATTCGCATGCCTGCAGCACCGGCTTCAGGGAATGTGCAAGGGAACGCGCAAAGAGGGGGGAAATCTCCGGGGCCGTGATGAAGTCTCCCTCCCGGCCAAACTTGCGCCGCCCGGCCGTGTAATAGCCGAGTCCCGGGGCATAGAGGGCCATTTCCATGTAGCGGTCGAATCCCAGGCACCCGTCACTCTTGGCAACAGCCTCGCAAACCGCCTGTTGCAGGCGCGCGCTGTGCGCGAGTTCATCAGGCGATGGAGCCGGCAAGCGGAATGAGGACATGACGGGTCAAGGGCTTTGGGTTAGATTGGGGCACAAGTGTAACAATCCGGACCCGGCATCACATGACAAAAAGAACAGCACTGATCACAGGAGGTGCTGCACGCATCGGTGCGGCCATTGCGCGTGAACTCCATGCGCATGACATTGACATCGTCATTCACTACCGCAACTCCATCGATGCAGCCGCAGCCCTTGCCGATGAGCTCAACGCCATTCGTCAGAACTCGGCGGATACAGTCCAGGGCGATCTTCTCGACCATGAGACCATCCCGCGCATCATCGACGAGGTGGCGGTCTTCAACAACGACCTGAGCATCCTCGTCAACAACGCCTCGAGTTTCTACGCGACCCCCCTCGGCACTGTCACCGGTCAGGAGTGGGACGACCTTGTCGGCACCAACATGAAGGCGCCCTTTTTCCTTGCCCAGGCCGCCGCACCCTGGCTGAGGAAAAGCAAGGGCTGCATCATCAATCTTGTCGATGTGCACGCCATACGGCCGAAAAAGGATTTTTCGGTCTACTGTATGGCCAAGGCAGCGAATGCCATGATGATCATGAGCATGGCACGCGAGCTCGGCCCTGATGTGCGCGTTAATGGTGTTGCACCCGGCGCGATCCTCTGGCCGGAGCACGAGATCACAGACATCGACAAGGCACGCATACTCTCGAGGGTTCCGCTGGCCAGGCATGGCGAGGTCGAGGACATCGCGCGCACGGTGCGCTTCCTCGTGACAGAGGCTGACTACATCACGGGGCAGCTGATCCCTGTCGATGGAGGACGCACCGCGCAACAGTAAGCATGATCGGCACCCTCAAGGAACGCGAGTCACTGCTGCGCGAATTCATGCTGACCATCTGCGCCGGGATGCAGAAACACTGCATCCCGCCACCGGAGGCGCGACTGATGGCCAACCGGTTCAGCAACTGGCTGGCATCGCAGATTTAACCCCATGACCCGGGAGTGACACGAGATATGACACGCAATCTTTTCATCATTGTCATGCTGTTCACGACACTGCTGCCGGGCTGCGGCGAAAAACCCGATGCGCCTGTCATGACGCTCGGGAGCGTCGAGGGCACGACCATCGAACTCAACAACCAGACGCCGCTCACAGCAGTCTTCTTTTTCTCCATGAGCAACCCGGTGGCACTCGGTGCCTTCGACCGCCTCCCTGACAAGATTCACGGGGCCGCCGAAACCCTCGGAATCGCCCTGCATGTCGACCGCCCGCCGAACGTCCTCGACATGCAACAGCGCACGCTCGTGCCGATCGTGATCGACAGCGACGGCAGTATCGCGCAGGCATTTGGCGGTATCGAGCTGACACCGGCTCTCTATCTCGTCAGGGAAGGCAAAATCCTGTTTCAACAGCAGGGACAGCTCGATTATGATGCCATCAATGCAACCATCCTGATCCAGTAACCGGAGCATCCCATGTGGCTCAAGGGCTTCCACCTCTTTTTCATGACCGCCTGGTTTGCGGGCCTCTTCTACCTGCCGCGCATCTTTGTCAATCACGCCGAGATCAAGGACGAGGCGACCAGCGAACGCTTCAAGCTCATGGAGCGCAAGCTCTACAGGTTCATCACACCCTGGATGGTCCTGACAATCGTCTTCGGTCTCTGGATGCTCCATGATTATGCCTGGGCAGTCTGGGGGCACATGCTCTGGCTGCACATCAAGCTTGCACTGATCGTCGGGCTTGTCGGCTACCATTTCTGGTGCGGCCGGATCGTCAGGACCTTTGCCGAGGAGCGCAACCGGCGCAGCCATGTCTGGTATCGCTGGTTCAACGAGATACCTGTGCTGTTCCTGCTGGCAATCATCTACCTCGCCTCGATCAAGCCCTTCTGAAAACGTCGCCCCTCCGGGGCAATCCATCTTCGCCGACCGCCACAGCCTCCGGCGACCCAACAAACCCTGCCTGAAAAAAAGTTCAGAATTTTTTCCCACAGGGCATATCAACGCATCAGAAACTGCTTATTTTTTTCAATCCCGCACGGTTCTGCGGTTTCCTGATTTCTCCCACAATTTATCCACAGGCGATTCACAGTTTTCCACAGGCTTTTATGCCATGAACCACAACATCTTGTGGTTGACTCCTCATGAATTGCGTATATATTGTATTTCCACTACCCCGCCAAATATCCGGCGCCATGCCAGTTCGTGATGGCTCAACCGGGAAGGGGAGTCACTTTTTTTCGACCCTTGACGCACCGCAAGCGCGACAGCCCTGTGTCGAAATCACCGGCAGGCACACCGCCGGTCCCGGATGGAGGAAGAGAGCCAGTCACCTTCTCCGGCTTTGGAGCCCATTACAAGTTATCGACCCTTTTCAGGAGGAAGCATGGCCACAGCCACGCCTGCAGATTCGACATCAGAACCGATCGCCGTTCCACCGACGGCTGCCACCCAGGCATCAACAACAACCGAAGAGCTGAAAAGCCTGGCCCCCAACGAATTCCATGTGATCCGCCGCAACGGCAAGGTCACGGGGTTCGACGCGAGCAAGATCGCTGTGGCCCTGACCAAGGCATTCCTCGCTATCGAAGGTGGTAGCGCCGCGGCTTCACCGCGTATCCACGAGACTGTCCGTGAGCTTACACACCAGGTCGTCGATGCCCTGACGCGTCGCATGCCTGACGGGGGCACTGTCCACATCGAGGATATACAGGACCAGGTGGAACTCGCACTCATGCGCTCCGGCGAACACAAGATCGCACGCGCCTACGTCCTCTACCGCGAGGAACAGGCCAACAAGCGCGCAGAGGAGGCCGCCGCGAGTGGCGAGGTCGAGGAAGCGCATATCGTCGACATCACGCTGGCCGACGGCAGCAGGGCACCGCTGGACGTGGCGCGTCTCAAGGCGCTCGTCGACGAGGCCTGCAAGGGTCTCAACGATGTCTCCGCCGAGAAGATTCTCGAGGCCACCTGCAAGAATCTCTTCGACGGTGTCAGCGAAAAGGATGTCGGCCAGACACTGGTGATGTCCGCACGCACCCTCATCGACCAGGAGCCCAACTACTCCCATGTCGCTGCGCGCCTGCTGCTCGACACCATGCGCCGCGAGGCCCTCGGCTTCCTGAAAATGGACACCGGCGTCGCGACCCAGGAAGAGATGGGCGCCGTCTATGGCGACTACTTCAGGGCCTATGTCAACCGCGCCGCCGAACTCGAACTGCTCGACACGCGCCTGACACAGTACGATTTCGAGAAGCTCACGGCAGCCATCAGGCCCGAACGCGACCTGGCCTTCACCTACCTCGGCCTGCAGACGCTCTTCGACCGTTACTTCATTCACGACGCCGACGGTACCCGCTTCGAGCTGCCGCAAGCCTTCTTCATGCGTGTTGCCATGGGTCTGGCGATCAACGAAATCGACCGCGAAGAACGCGCGATCGAATTCTACAACCTGCTCTCGACCTTCCGCTTCATGAGCTCGACGCCAACGCTGTTCAACTCCGGCACCCTGCGCCCGCAGCTCTCGAGCTGCTATCTGACGACGGTTTCCGACGACCTCGACGGTATCTATAGCGCCATCAAGGACAACGCCCTGCTCTCCAAGTTTGCCGGCGGACTCGGCAATGACTGGACGCGCGTGCGCGGACTCGGCTCACACATCAAGGGCACCAACGGCAAGTCCCAGGGCGTGGTGCCTTTCCTGAAAGTCGCCAACGACACGGCCGTCGCTGTCAACCAGGGCGGCAAGCGCAAGGGGGCGGTCTGTGCCTATCTCGAGACCTGGCATATCGACATCGAGGAGTTCCTCGAGCTGCGCAAGAACACCGGTGATGACCGCCGCCGCACGCACGACATGAACACGGCCAACTGGATTCCGGATCTCTTCATGAAGCGTGTCGCGGAAGAGGGTGAATGGACGCTCTTCTCGCCGAACGACGTCCCCGACCTGCATGACCTCAACGGCAAGGCGTTCGAGAAGGCCTACACCGCCTACGAGAAAAAGGCGAAGAGCGGCGAGATCAAGCTGCACAAGACACTCAAGGCCGTCGATCTCTGGCGCAAGATGCTTGGCATGCTGTTCGAGACCGGCCATCCCTGGGTCGCCTTCAAGGATCCCTGCAACCTGCGCTACACCAACCAGCATGCCGGCGTGGTACACAGCTCCAATCTCTGCACCGAGATCACGCTCCATACCAACGATCAGGAGATCGCGGTCTGCAACCTTGGCTCGGTCAACCTGCCAAAGCACGTCGACGAGAACGGCCTCGACATGGCAATGCTGGAGGAGACTGTCTCCACGGCCATGCGCATGCTCGACAATGTCATCGAGTACAACTACTACTCGGTACCCCAGGCGCGCAACTCCAACCTGCGCCACCGCCCGGTCGGACTCGGCATCATGGGCTTCCAGGATGCACTCTACAAGGTTCGCCTCCCCTACGCTTCGGAGGAGGCCGTCGACTTCGCCGACCGCACCATGGAGGCTGTCTCCTATTACGCCATCCAGGCTTCCACGGATCTTGCCGAGGAACGCGGCCGCTACTCCAGCTTCGAGGGTTCGCTCTGGAGCAAGGGTATCCTGCCCTACGACTCCCTCATGAAGATGAAAGAGCACCGCGACGAAAACTACCTGCAGGTCGACGACTCTGCCACTCTCGACTGGGACAGCCTGCGCAAGCGCGTCAGGAAGGTCGGCATGCGCAACTCCAACACCATGGCGATCGCGCCGACGGCGACCATTTCGAATATCTGCGGCATCAGCCAGTCGATTGAACCGACCTACCAGAACCTCTTCGTCAAATCGAACCTCTCTGGCGAGTTCACGGTCATCAATCCCTACCTGGTGCGTGACCTGAAGGCGCGCGACCTCTGGGATCCGGTCATGGTCAACGATCTCAAGTACTACGACGGCTCGGTTCAGCAGATCGACCGCATCCCGGCCGACCTCAAGGCGATCTATGCCACGGCCTTCGAAATCGATGCCCGCTGGCTGATCGAGGCCGGCTCGCGTCGCCAGAAGTGGATCGACCAGGCCCAGAGCCTCAACCTCTACATGGCCGAACCGTCCGGCAAGAAGCTCGACAACCTCTACAAGCTGGCGTGGGTGCGCGGTCTCAAGACCACCTACTACCTGCGCTCCATGGGCGCGACGCACATGGAGAAGTCGGCCGAGAAGAGCGGTGGTAATACAAGGGCCGATGCAGCCGGGACCGGATCGGAAGCACCAAAGGCGTGCTCGATCCTCGATCCGGATTGCGAGGCATGCCAGTAACCTGAACCGGGCTCGGACCGGGGCGTCCAGCCCGGCTCTGATCCCTTTATTGAATATTGTCATTGCGAGGAAGCGAAGCGACCGCTGCAATCTCGCAATCTGAAACGGACTTTGAGTCGCTACGCGACAGATTGAATGTTGAAAGCGGGCGGCGGCCCGCAGCGCCCTTCTTTCTTTTGCTTGCCCAAAAGAAAGAAGGCAAAGAAAAAGGCACCCTGCGGGTTCGCTGCGCTTCACGTCAATGACAGGCGTTCGCCAACTCGCTTCGCTCAAACACGGCTCACTTGAGCCCTGTCACTGACTGCGATGCTCGCCACGGCAGAAGGGCTTCAAGAGGTGGATGCTCCGGGAAAACCGCAAAGATCCACCCTGTGCGACTGGACACCACCGAGTACCGCAGCGAACTGCGGGAAAAGCGAAAAGGTGTCTGAGCGATTGGAAATCGCGAGTTCTTTTCGCGCCGCAGGCCGCGAGAAACACAGGGCACCCGAAGGGTGGTGTCCCGGAGCGAATGCTTTTGCTTACTTTTGGCGGAACAAAAGTAAGGCGCGCGCGGGCCGCCGCTCGCATCAAATGAAAACCGTCGCGTAGCGACACAAGTATTGTCATTGCGAGGGAGCGAAGCGACCGTG
>JASFPB010000067.1:0-9086 GCA_050116235.1 Chromatiales bacterium
TCACCGCCGCGTCCCTTGGCGATATCGTGGAACAGCGCGGCGATCATCAGGAGTTCCTGTTTCTCGATGCCTGCCATGACCTTTGTGCAAAGCGGGAACTCATCCTTGTGTTTCTCGACGGTAAAACGACGCAGGTTGCGGACCAGGAAAAGGGTGTGGGTATCGACCGTGTAGACATGGAAGAGGTCGTATTGCATACGACCAACGATGTTGGCGAATGCAGGAATATAGTAGGCGAGAATGCCATAGCGGTTCATGAGCCGCAGTACATGCGTCACGCCGCGTGGCTGGCGCAGGATCTCCAGAAAGAGGCGCCTGGCCCTGTGATCCTCCCTGAATCGCCGGTCGATCAGGTGCAGGTGGCGGTAGATCAGGCGAATCGTCCCGGCACGGACGCTGCGTATCTCCCCGGGGTGCTGCGTGATGAGCAGGAAGAGCTCGAGCATCGCAATAGGGCGGTGGCTGAAGAGCTGCTTGTCGATGACCTCGAGGTAGCCGTTGATGGTCTGGAAGCGCTTGTTGAGGATGCAGGGCGGACCGAGCTTGTCTTTCAGCAGTATCGTCTCTTCGAAATGCTGCAGCAGCATGTCGTTGAGCCGCTGCAGCCGTGTGACTGTGCGGTAGTATTTCTGCATGAACTTCTCGACGTTGAGCCCCGTCTCGTCGGTTTCGAAACCGAACTGCTCGGCCAGCGTCCTCTGGTAGTCGAAAAGAATCCGGTCTTCCTCGCGACCGGTGAGCACATGCAGCGCGAAACGGATCTTCCACAGCCACTCCTCGCTGAAGACGAGTGCCTTGTACTCTTCATTGGTCAGGAAGCCGTGGTCGATAAGCGCGCCGAAGGTTTCTGTACCGAAATAGCGCTTGGCGATCCAGCCGATCATCTGGATGTCGCGCAGTCCGCCCGGGCTCTCCTTGATGTTGGGTTCGAGATTGTGCGCCGTATCATCATATTTCTGATGCCGCTCATGCTGCTCCTTCATCTTTGCGGCGAAGAAAACATCGGTTGGCCAGATTTTCTCGGGCGAGGTGCCCTCTGTCATGGCGTTGAACATTGCCCGATCCCCGGCCACATGACGGGCCTCGAGCAGGTTCGTGGCGATGCTGATGTCCTCCTCGGCAAGCATGACGCATTCCGCGACGGTGCGAACGCTCTGACCGACTTCCAGGCCGATATCCCACAACAGCATGATGAGTTCGGAAATCGACTCGGCCAGGAATTCGTTGCGTTCTTCCGGGACCAGGACAAGCAGGTCGATATCCGATGCCGGGTGGAGTTCTGCACGCCCGTAGCCGCCGACGGCGACGAGCGCGGCCTCCTGTTCACCGACGCGGTCTTTCCAGAGATGCTGCAGGATGGTGTCGATGAGCAGGGCGCGGCCATTGACCAGTTCGCGGATCGGCTGTCCGGCATGGAAGAGGGTGGCGAGCTCTTCGTTGATCTCGTTCAGCAGCTCCTTGAGCAGGGAGATCGTGAGTTCCTCGCCGGATTGCAGCTTGGCAACCAGGCGTTCATGCAGGTTGCGCAGCGTCATCGGGAGGCGGCTGCTTCCTCGCTGCGCAGCGTGAGCACCTCGTGTCCGTCGGGGGTGACCAGAATGGTGTGCTCCCACTGCGCCGAGGGTTTGCGATCCTTGGTCACGACCGTCCACTTGTCGGGCAGCAGCTTTACATGACGCTTGCCTGCATTGACCATTGGCTCGATGGTGAAACACATGCCTTCCTGCAGCACAGTGCCGGTACCTGCGGAACCGTAGTGCAGCACCTGGGGATCCTCGTGGAAGTCGCGACCGATCCCGTGACCGCAATATTCACGCACCACCGAGAAGCCCGCGTTCTCGACATGGCTCTGGATGGCGTGGCCGATATCGCCAAGCGTGGCGCCCGGCCGGACGAGTTCGATGCCTTTCCAGAGGGCGCTGTGCGCGACCTCGGTGACGCGTTTCGCCAGGACCGAGGGCTGGCCCACAAAAAACATCTTGCTGGTGTCGCCGTGGAAGCCGTCCTTGATGACCGTGATGTCGATATTCACGATGTCGCCGTTTTTCAGCACCTTGCCGCCGGGGATGCCGTGGCAGACCTGGTGGTTGACGGATGTGCAGATGGACTTGGGAAAACCGTGGTAATTCAGCGGGGCAGGAATCGCTTTCTGTTCGTTGACGATGTAGTCATGGCAGATGCGGTCGAGCTCGTCGGTGGTGACTCCTGGCTGGACGTGCGGGCCGATCATCTCGAGGACCTCTGCAGCGAGCCGCCCTGCGACGCGCATCTTTTCGATCTCCTCGGCGGTTTTTATTGTGACGGCCATCGCATCCTGAATATTGTCTCAAAAGCAACATTATGCTATAAAACGCGCCCTCACTGGCAAACAGATTGTCAGTGTGGAAATTCGCACATGCACCGACACGCCTTTCCGGGTGCCCTGTGATCTCATTTGATTATCACGGGGTTGGAAGGCGGGGTGTGTGGAGGCTCAACCCGATTTGGAGAAAATCATGCCTAATATCACTATGCGCCAGATGCTTGAAGCTGGCGTGCATTTCGGCCACCAGACCCGTTACTGGAACCCGAAGATGAGCAATTACATCTTCGGACAGCGCAACAAGATTCACGTCATCAACCTCGAGCAGACGATGCCGATGTTCAGTGACGCCATGAACTTCATCGGCAAGCTCGCTGCCAACGGTGGCAAGATCCTTTTCGTCGGCACCAAGCGCGCTGCGCGTGACGTGATCCGCGAGGAAGCAGAACGTTGCCACATGCCCTACGTCAACCACCGCTGGCTTGGCGGCATGCTCACCAACTTCAAGACCATTCGCCAGTCCATCAAGCGTCTGAAGGATCTCGAGGCGATGGAAGCCGATGGCAGTCTCGAAACCCGCTTCAACAAGAAGGAAGCACTCAACCTGCGTCGCGAGAAAGAGAAGCTCGAGCGCAGCCTCGGCGGTATCAAGGACATGAATGGCACGCCCGACGCGCTCTTCGTCATCGATACCGGCTATGAAAAGATTGCCGTTGCAGAAGCACGCAAGCTCGGTATTCCGGTCATTGCTGTCGTGGACACAAACAACGATCCGGAAGAGATCGACTACGTCATTCCGGGCAATGATGACGCCATCCGTGCCGTCCAGCTCTACGTCCAGGGGGCATCCGCCGCCGTCCTCGAGGGTCGCGCGACAGCAGCTGCAGCAGCAGCCGGCAGTGTCGCCGAGGAAGCGCCCGCGGCTGAATAACAGCCCGGGCTTTGCGAAACGGTTACAACCCACAGAATCTGGAGAAACGAGACTATGGCAATTACCGCTGCTCTGGTAAAAGAACTGCGTGAGAGAACAGGTGCCGGCATGATGGAGTGCAAGAAGATGCTCCAGCAGACTGACGGCGATATCGAGGCGGCCATCGAGGAGATGCGCAAGTCCGGCCAGGCGAAAGCCGCCAAGAAAGCCGGCCGGATCGCTGCCGAAGGCCTCATCGTGATCAGCACCGCTGCTGACGGCAAGTCTGCCGCCATGGCAGAGGTCAACTGCGAGACGGATTTCGTCGCCAAGGACGAGAGCTTTTCCTCCTTCGCCGCAGCCGTCGCGAATCGCGCACTCGATTCCGAAGCTGACGACGTCGAGACGCTGGTCCAGCTGCCACTCAATGACGGCGAGGATACGACCATCGAACAGGCCCGCGAGGCCCTGGTTGCCAAGATCGGTGAGAACATGTCCGTCCGCCGTTTTGTCCGCATGCGCTCCAGCGGCGGCATCTACAGCTACCGTCATGGCGTCCGCATCGGCGTACTCGTCGACATGGAGGGCGGTGACGAGGAACTTGGCCGCGATATCGCCATGCATATCGCCGCGAGCAACCCGCTCTGTGTTGCCGAGTCCGACGTGCCTGCCGATGTCATCGAAAAGGAGCGCGAGATCTATCGCGAGGAAGCGCGCCAGAGCGGCAAGCCGGAAAACATCCTCGACAAGATCATCGAGGGCAAGATGCGCAAGTACCTCGAAGGCGTCACGCTGCTTGGCCAGGCATTCGTCAAGGATCCCGATACCTCGGTCGGCAAGCTGCTCGAGAAGTCCGGCGCCACTGTTGTCTCCTTCAGGCGTTTCGAAGTCGGTGAAGGTATCGAGAAAAAACAGGAAGACTTCGCTGCTGAAGTCATGGCTCAGGTCGAGGGTTCCTGATTCTTCATCAACACGGCAAAAAGCGCTCCATCATGGAGCGCTTTTGCTATACAGTTCGTGACTATGACTGAACCTGCCTATCAACGTATCCTGCTGAAGCTCTCGGGCGAAGCACTCATGGGTGATGGCGATTTCGGCATCGATTCCGCAATACTCGAGCGACTTGCCAGTGAAGTCCGCCAGCTCACAGCTGCCGGTGTTCAGGTCGGGATCGTGATCGGGGGAGGCAATATCTTCCGTGGCGCAGGTCTCGTCCAGAGCGGTATCGATCGTGTCACCGGTGACCACATGGGGATGCTTGCCACTGTCATGAATTCCCTGGCGATGCACGATTTCCTGCGTCGTACCGGCGTCAACAGCCGCGTCTACTCGGCATTCCGCATCGATGGTGTCTGTGACCATTTCCAGCGGGACGCGGTCGTCGGATTCATGGAACAGGGTGGCGTTGCCATGCTCGCCGCCGGAACCGGTAATCCCTTTTTCACCACCGACAGTGCAGCGAGCCTGCGCGCGATCGAGATCGGCGCCGACCTCATGATCAAGGCGACCAAGGTCGATGGCATCTACTCTGACGATCCCGTCACCAATCCTGATGCCCGATTCTACGAAACGCTGGATTACGACCGTGTACTGAGCGAGAATCTCGGGGTTATGGACCTCAACGCCATACTCCTGTGTCGTGACCATAGCCTGCCACTGCGGGTCATGAACATCTATGAACCAGGGGCGCTGCAGCGCCTGATTAACGGAGAGCCTGTCGGCACTCTTGTGCAGAGAGAATCAAAAGCATGATTGACGATATTAAAAGTGATGCTGCTGAACGCATGGGAAAGAGCGTGCATTCGCTGGAAACCGAACTCGCCAAGCTGCGCACCGGTCGCGCGCATCCGAGCCTGCTCGAGCATATCAGTGTCTCCTATTACGGTGCGGATACGCCGCTCAACCAGGTCGCCAACGTGACCGTGGAGGATGGACGCACGCTGGTCGTCCAGCCCTGGGAACAGAACATGGTTTCCGCCGTCGAGAAAGCGATCATGGAATCCGATCTGGGCCTCAATCCGAATACTGCCGGTACGGTGATCAGGATCCCGCTGCCGCCACTGACAGAGGAGCGGCGCAAGGACCTCGCAAAAATCGTTCGCAACGAAGGCGAGCAGGCGAAAGTCGCCGTGCGCAACATCAGGCGCGATGCCAACGGCGACCTGAAGAACCTCGTCAAGGAGAAACTCATCACCGAGGATGACGAGCACCGTGGCCAGGAAGTCATCCAGAAACTGACAGACCAGCACGTGAAAGAGATCGACCAGCGTGTCGAACAGAAAGAAAAGGACCTGATGACCTTCTAGGGAATATCGGACAGCAAGGTGCCAGAACAGAGCGATCACACACAGATACCGCGCCATGTGGCCATTGTCATGGATGGCAACGGCCGCTGGGCCCGACAGCGTGGCAGGCCGCGGACCTATGGGCACAAGGTCGGCTCCTCGAAAGTGCATGACATCGTCGAGGAGAGCAAGGAACTGGGTATCGAGGTCCTGACGCTCTTCGCCTTCTCCAGCGAGAACTGGAAGCGGCCAAAGAGCGAGGTTAACTTCCTCATGGATCTCATGATCCAGATGCTCAAGAAGGAGATCCGCAAGCTCGAGGAGAAGGGAGTGCAGGTGAGGTTCATCGGCCAGCGCGAACTGCTCCCGCAGAAGCTGCTCAAGGTCATCGGCGAGTCCGAAGCACGCACCAGAAACAACAATTCACTGATACTGCAGATCGCAGCTTCCTATGGCGGCCAGTGGGATATCACCCGGGCGGCCCGGGTGCTGGCAGAAAAAGTGGCCAGGGGTGAGCTGCTCCCCGAGCAGATCGACGAGAAAACCTTTGCGGCCGAGCTCGCCTTTTCCGATCTTCCCGACGCGGACCTCTTCATCCGCACCGGCGGGGAACTCCGTATCAGCAACTTCCTGCTCTGGCAGGCAGCCTATGCCGAGTTTTATTTCACGGATGTTCTCTGGCCCGACTTCACGGTCGATGAATACCACAATGCGCTGAGACACTTCTCGGGACGCCAGCGCCGGTTCGGACAGACAGGCGAGCAGGTCTCCGGCTGATGCTGCTTCAGCGTGTCATCACGGCACTGGTTCTTGTTCCGCTGGTTGTCTGGGGAGTGCTCAAATCCCCGCATGACCTCTTTGCCCTCATCGCAGCGGCCGTTTTCCTGCTTTGCGGCTGGGAGTGGGCGCGCCTGACAGGCATGCGCTTCATAGTGGCAAGGGTCGGTTACCTGCTGTTGATCGCCGCCATCATGGCCTGGCTCTATTTCAACGCCACCGTGCAGCAGCAGGACATTCTCGTCATCGCGGCAGCCGGTATCTGGTGCGGCATCACGGCCGCACTCTTTCTCTGGCGGCAGCGACCGCTGCAACAGGTCGGCTGGCAACCGGTTCCCGCAGCCTTCGGCCTGCTGCTGTTGCCTGCAGGCTGGCTCGCTCTCTGGCTGCTTCACCTCTCAACACCGAATGGCCCTGCGATCACACTCGGACTCATGGTCCTGATCTGGAGCGCCGACAGTGCCGCCTATTTCACCGGCAAGGCACTCGGCAAGCACAAGCTTGCACCGGTGCTGAGCCCGGGCAAGACAATCGAGGGTGTGGCAGGCGGACTGGTTGCAGCCGCTGTCGTCGGCATCCTGCTGTTCCTCTTCCTCGGCCAGGCTTCAGTGGCCTGGCTGGTCGCTGCGGCATTCATCGCGCTCCTGACGGCGCTGGTTTCCGTCGGGGGCGATCTCTTCGAAAGCATGGTCAAGCGCCGTGCCGGCGAGAAAGACAGCGGCAAGCTGCTACCGGGCCATGGTGGCATCTGGGACCGTATCGACAGTCTTGTCGCCAGCGCTCCTCTCTTTGTGGCTGCGCTCTCGCTCTCCGGTTTTGCTGCATGATCAGCGTCACGGTCCTTGGCTCGACAGGATCGATCGGCACCAGCACCCTGGATGTCATCCGTCGCCATCCTGACCGGTTCCGCCTCTTCGCACTCGCTGCCAACAGCAGCGTCGATACGCTCTATGACCAGGTCCTCGAGTTTCGTCCGGCCTGTGCCGTTCTCGTGGATGCGGATGCCGCAGCGACTCTCCGGTCGCGGATTGCCGCTGCAGGCCTCGACACCCAGGTGCTCGACGGTGAAGCCGCCCTCAACGAGGTTGCTTCCCATCCGGATGTCGACGCTGTGATGGCCGCTATTGTCGGGGCTGCAGGCCTGCGTTCCGCCTGGACTGCGGCTGCAGCCGGCAAGCGTGTCATGCTCGCCAACAAGGAATCCCTGGTGGTTGCAGGACAACTCTTCATGGATGCCGTTGCCGGAAGCGGGGCCATCCTGCTGCCCGTCGACAGCGAACACAATGCAGTCTTCCAGTGCCTGCCGGCGCAGGGCAGGCAGGGGATCAGGCGCATCCTGCTGACAGCTTCCGGCGGTCCGTTTCGCGACCACGCCATCGAGCAGCTCACGGATATCACCCCGGAGCAGGCCTGCGCGCATCCCAACTGGGACATGGGACCGAAGATCTCCATCGACTCGGCCACCATGATGAACAAGGGACTCGAGGTGATCGAGGCGCACTGGCTCTTCGATGCAGCACCGGATGATATCCAGGTGGTCGTGCACCCGCAGAGCATTATCCACTCGATGGTCGAGTACATCGATGGCTCGGTACTGGCGCAGATGGGCAACCCCGACATGCGCACGCCCATTGCCTATGCGCTCGACTGGCCGAACAGGATCGAGTCAGGTGTCGCGCCGCTGGATCTTTTCAGCGTCGGGCGGCTCGACTTCGAGGCGCCAGATCCTGTGCGCTTTCCCTGTCTTTCCCACGCCTATGCGGCTATCCGGAGCGGCGGCACCGCGCCGGCGATTCTCAATGCGGCCAACGAAGTCGCTGTGCAGGCCTTCCTCGACCGCAGGATCCCGTTTCTCGCCATCCCCGAACTCATCGGCCGTTGCATGGAGAGAGTCGAGTCCCGGCAACCGGAGAGCATCGATCACCTGCTCGAGGTTGATCGCCGGGCTCGTCTCGAATCGGAACAAATCATCCCTGAACTGGTCTGATAGAGCGTCATGTTCGAACTGATCCAAATGCTCTTCTGGGCGATTATCGCCTTCATCATCCTTGTTGCTGTGCACGAATTCGGCCATTTCTGGGTCGCCCGCAAGCTCGGCGTCAAGGTGGAGCGCTTCTCCATCGGTTTCGGCCGCAAGATCTGGAGCAGGCAGGGCAGGGACGGGGTGGAGTATGTCCTCGCTGCGATCCCGCTCGGCGGCTATGTCAAGATGGTCGATGAGCGCGAGGAGAAGGTCGCCGAGGAAGACCTGCCCTACGCCTTCAATCGCCAGTCCCTGCCCGTGCGCAGCGCCATCGTCTTTGCCGGCCCGCTGTTCAATTTCCTCTTCGCGATCCTCGCCTACTGGGCCGTCTTCAGCTGGGGCGAGTACGACCGGGTCCCGAAGCTGGGAGACCTCGCCGAGGAGACCCCTGTTTACCAGGCCGGGCTGCGCAGCAATGACACCATCCTGGAGGTCAACGGGGAGCAGACGCCAACCTGGCAGCGCATGTTCATGGCCATCCTCGAAAGCGCCATCGACAATGAGCCTGCCAGGCTAACGGTAGCGGCAGAGGAGGGAGGCACGCGCGAGGTTCTGCTCGGTGATGCCGTGCTCGAGATCTTCCGCGACGGAAGCGGCTCTGTCAGCGAAACCGGGCTCGTCCCCTACTGGCCTGACTTTCCCCCGCGCATCCGGGAGGTCGTGGAGGGTGGCGCCTCTGCAGGTGTCTTCGAGCCTGACGACCTGGTGCTGGCTGTCGACGGCACCGAAATCACCAATACGCAGCAGTTCATCGAGCTCATTGCCGGCAGCCCCGGCCAGCCGATGGAG
>JASFPB010000068.1:0-8757 GCA_050116235.1 Chromatiales bacterium
TGTTACCTCGTGTTGGTTTGGTCTTTGTGCCGCGTTCGGTTAGAGTTGTAATCGAGGGGCAAAAAAACCTCCTGACGAAACATTCAAGGATGTCTAATGTTTAGATAACGGAGAGATAACGGAGAGATAACGGCCTGATAAATCAATAACTTGGAAATCCCCAACGAATGGAGTTATCAATCGGATGAGTTCAGATCAAGCACCAGAAAATCAGCAATTCCTCATAGGCGACTGGCTGTTTCATGCTGATCTACACAGGTTGGAACGCGAAAATGATGTGGTGAAACTCGAACCAAGGGTGGCCGAGTTATTATTGTTCATGGCTATGAAGCCAGGAAAGTCAATCAGCAGAAGCAATCGCAAGCTTCCCCTGAGCCTAAACACCTCATAACAGAGGCCTTTTGGCAGATCCCAACTCGGCCTCAACAGCTTCCCGGCTTTTCAGCTTCCCAGGATTTCAGTTTCCCGCCACCCCCCAACCATGAAAACACACCAAAGGACTCCCCAAAATCCATAGTCCCTTGGTGCATTGGACACAAAAAAGGCCCGCATGTGATGCAAGCCTATGATTTACATGAAGGGGCAGAGTGGAGCCCGCCGGGGAGAACCCGTTCGAGCTAAAAGTGTTACCCATGTCCTCGGAATAAAGTGTTACCTATGTGCCCGGAATGGACCCAGAAAAATGTGGTGGGCCGTCAGGGACTTGAACTCGCGATGGCCAGATAAAGCAGGGTATTTTGATCAGGTTAATGCGTATTGTTGTACAGCATATCGCCCATCCAGTTCCTCATAACCGGATGGTCGAATTTAGAATGAATTATGGTGAATCAATACCATAAATATAGCCCTCGATGGTTTCGAATCCGAGCGCCGGAGTCCCTCCACAGATATCTGGCGGGGCCTGTGAAGGATCAACCTGTTCGGAAGTATAATCCACACTGATACCTGCCAGGTCGCCAGTGCCATACCATGTGCCGGTGACGTACCAGACGAACTTGCGTGCCTTAATGGAATAATCTTCAAGAAAGGTTCCAGTGTAAGTATCAGGTTCGAAAACGCTGTCACCCCAGCTTTTACCGGAGCCGCCCTTCAGATTGAGATCCCAGTTCATCTCAAGGGTTAACCATCCAGTCGTCATCGGATGGTCGGTAACCATCCTGTAGTACAACAAAGCATCTCGCAGGGAAGCTTCTTTGCTCGTTTCGGTATATTCACCTGGATTAAGGACCGCACAAAGTGCACCTACACCGCTATAGGGCACACCATCTTTTTTGCCCGGGCTATATCCACGAGGCCCATCTGCTGCATAAGCAAAGCTGGACGCAACCATGAACAATGCGAGCACAGTCCCCATAAATGCAATCCACTTTTTCAGAGAATGTTTCATGATAACAACCTCCTCGTCATTAAATGACTCTATTCCTTCTATCAAACAGGCTGATTAAAAAGATAATCAATTCAATTACCAAATAAATTATCTCAACCTGCATTTATAGTTTAGGTAATACTCGGTGCCTGTTGGCTATGAGTGAGAAAAATCAATACATAAATAACCTACAATGCTGCGTAATCTTCACCGGAACGCGAACAGTTTATAACTGGAGCTTTCTAGCAAACCTCACCTCGGCCTCATCAGCTTCCCAGCTTTTCAGGATTTCAGTTTCTCGGCCCCCCAACTGAGAAAACACACCAAAGGACTCCCCGAAATCCATAGTCCCTTGGTGCCACGGACATAAAATAGGCCCGCATGTGATGCAGGCCCAAGATTTCAATGAAAGAAATTGTAGTGGGTCGTCAGGGAAGCCAGCTCATACATGAGACAGCCTAGACCAGTTTAGGCACCTATTGTGTGGAGTCAGGGATGGTGTCGAGCATGGCTTGCGCTCGCTTATTGTGCTTCTTGTAGGCACGTTCTACCATGTCTTCGCTCTCATCGGTCCATAGTGCGACGCGATGAAATGCCGCCTCTTTCGGTGTTGTACCGATTTCGTCATCCTTGAAAAAGTTTTCCTTGCGTTCCTGTCGAATGTCCTCCATTTCGGTCAGGACATAAATGGCCAGAAACAAATCACGGTTAATTTTTGCAGCGTCTGGTTGTGCATTTTCATTAAAAGCGACGTCAGGTGATTTGCCATTGAGCATTTGCCGGATTGAGGACAGCAGAAATTCGAGATCACCAGGGTCTGGCAATATCGCGACGGACAGGGGCTTGCCTGCCTCTTTGGTTTCAAGGCGTGACTGGAGGTGTGCCAGAGCGCTCTCAAGACGGCGCAGTCGCAACAGCGTTTCGCGCTTAAAGTATTTCTTTGTCATGTGACCTGTCCCAAGCGAGAGGTCCACTTTAGGATTATTTTTTTCTTCGTTATAAAGTAAGGATAGTACAAATAATCATTAAAATCAGAAATCTAGCTTCCCAGGATTTCAGTTTCCCGGTCCCCAGGCCGCCATCCCACCAAAAACACACCAAAGGACTCCCCGAAATCCATAGTCCCTTGGTGCCTCCAAAAGAAAACGGCCCATGGTTTCCCATAAGCCGTTGTTTTCAACGTGGATGTATGTGGTGGGCCATCGGGAGCATGAACCCCGGATCAGAGGGTTGAATCGTGCTTCTCCAGGCGCAGTAACACCAGATCAGGGCTGATATAGCGCTCCAATAGGCGTCTTTAAATGGCGCAGCCAACTGATCAGGATCACTGCTATGGGGCTTATCCACTCAAGCACTAACGCAAAGGCTTTCTCAGATCTCCATATTGATTTACCTCAATTGTGCCGGTGATATCCAGGGACTATAGATATCAATAGGACTTAGGAGGTTCTCAGAGGTGGTGAAGGAATATTGTCAAGATGAATGAATAAAGGAGACAGTCATGAAGTTTTCCAATAAACATGCTTGGATCCGAATAATTACGGCGTTAATGTCAGCAATCCTGATCAGTGGAGCCTCGGCGGGCGAATTCGCAGCGGATCCACTCAGCAAGACTAACCGTCTTCCGCCGTCGCTTGAGCAAAAAGTTCAGGATGTGAGAAATGTGCTCGAAGGGAGTGGGTACGAGGTGACACGGGGATACTGGACTCTGTGGTCTGTCGATGACTGCAAATTACCACTCCAGTCAGTCGGATTCTGCTACGGCAACAATCCAACCGCTCCCTATGTGGTGGCGGTACTCCCGCCGTGGAAGGACGAATTTGTCGATAAGAGTCTGCATCATGCACTCCTTCAAGGGCAAAAGGGGATGACTCCAATCTACCGATTGGGAGAACGAGAGGCATTGGTGGTCATGGCCGAGCTTCCTCCTCCTGCACGCTACTTCGGTCTGGGAACGAATCTCTTCACACGGGAAATCGAAACCAACCCGCCGGCCTATGAAGACGACCCAGTCTATCAAATCCTGAGTGAAGATCCGGTAACGGCGGATCTGTTGAGGATTATCTTCGGCATTTCGCCGAATCCTGACCGATTGATGATGATCTCGTCCATCGGTGACACCATCAACAATGTCGTTATAGAAGAACAGAGTGAGGAGAACTGGGGGCAACAGCGTTTCTTCGTCACCACGCCGGACGAGGACATGGCTGATGCAATGACCGAAGCACTCGAATCTGTAGGGGTAGAATCGGGCGACGTCTTTACAGAGCCGGTCACTCCTGAACTGGCTCGGCTGGGGTACGGGCCCGAAGCAGATGATTTCATCACCTACATCCGCTACTCAATGCCAAACGACATCGCACTGGGTGAACAATGGCGCGAGCAACTCCCACTCACAATTCTTCGGGTTCGGGACCTGAATGATGATGAAGCCATTGCCCCGTTCGATATCCCGGAATATGAAGCAAAAACGGCGAATACCGACGAACCTGATGAGCTGGGAGTTTATCTAGAGCGCCTTGTGTACGCTGTAATGAACAACTCTGGAATGGAAACTCTGGACGCTGACGGCCCAGTGCCGTTCAGAAGCCTGACCCTTTGGGTTGACCTCGTTGGACAGCATTGCCTTGGCCATGACGGCCCCCCGTCCGTAGACGAACCCATCTTTCTTCCCAGAGGTCCTATGAACTGCCTCGGCGACAACCAGGATGCCGACTACCAGATCAGTGGGGATACATTTCATCTGGATGATGACCAGGTCATCGCAGTGATCGGGACAATTGGCACTAAAACCGGGAATGCAACCTATACGAGCCTCTCTGTCAATTGGTTCCCGGAGCTCGTCGGTGTCCTGAGCCGTGACGACACGGTCCTTGAGGAGAGTGCGAAGAAGTTTAAGGACGCAATTTCGCTTTCGGATCCGGAGCTGTACAAGAAATTCTACGTCTACTACTTCGCCCGGGACTGCAGCGGCCTGTACCCCTGGTGCAAGGAGATTCCTACTAAGGAGGTGCCTCGCGGAGATACTGTCAAGATCATCCAGCGGAACTACATCAACCCTGGAACAAGGCGAGCTCCTGAACCCCACATGGTACTCAGCCCCTTTTCCATCGTGTTTGATGGAAAAAGTCGGCCAATACAATAACAAGGCTTTTGGCGATGGTTCGAAGACAACCTTGCATCAGAACAAGCAACTACACTTGTCGGCCCCGGTTTTGCCGGGGTCGGTTGTAATCCTCCCGTAGATAAGTACCACGCGCCCCTTGGGCCCAAAGCTTGCCAGTTTCCCAGCCCCCAACCGCCGCCTGAAAACCCACCAAAGGACTCCTCAAAATCCATAGTCCCTTGGTGCCTCGGGCACAAAAAAGGGCCGCACATGATGCAAGCCAAAGAAATTTTTTACTTCAGCCCAGTATTTCGTTGATCTGGGTCATGCGTTTCTATACTTCCCCGGCATGTTGGATCCAGCTCGGTCTTCACTGGACCATACTCAATCCGTGCCTTGTCATGAAAACCACGAGAATAGCCATAAGTGACTGGCGCACATAAAAAATCATCATTGGAGAAACATCATAATGAAGTTCAAAATCGAGACTATGATCGGCGTGCTGGTTGTGTCAGTTGGGATGCTTGCATCGATATCGACCATGGCTGAAGAAATCGAATCCTCTCTGATGCGCGGTGCCCAGCTCTATGACAAATGGTATGCGGTGAAGGGAGTTGAGACGAAGGCGCCCGAGACTCCTCACCCCCTTTATCCCAAAGATGGGAAGTATGCAGACAAGGCGGGGACCACATGGCGTTGCAAAGAATGTCATGGCTGGGACTATGTGGGTAAGGATGGCGCATACAGTTCTGGCAAGCATAGCACCGGAATCAAGGGGATCAATGGCATGAAGGGGGCAGAGCCCTCGGCAATCATTGCCGTGCTCAAGTCGCCAGAACACGGTTACGGCGACAAGCTATCAGATGTTGATCTCGCCAACCTCGCTAACTTTGTCAGCATGGGCCAGATCGACATGGATCAGTATATCGACCGTGCAAACGAGACGCCGAAGGGGGATGCCAAGAAAGGGGCGGTGTACTTCAATACGGTCTGCGCTAATTGTCATGGAATAGATGGCAAACAGCCAGAAGAGATGAAACCCTTCGGCAGACAGATGGGCAACCCTTGGGAGGTCATGCACAAGATATTGAATGGCCACCCCGGTGAGAAGATGCCATCACTCAGGGCATTTGATCACCAGGCCGCAGCGGATATCCTGTCGCACATGACAACATTGCCTGAAGAATAGGTTCTGATAATTAGATCGGTTCATTCGTGATCTCAAGGACCCTGCCAGCAATGGTGGGGTTTTCTTATCAGGTATTTAGATCACAGCTTCCAGCTTTTCAGTTTCCCAGGATTTCAGTACTTCGGCCCTTCATTGCCGCCCCCATCGAGAAAACACACCAAAGGACTCCTCAAAATCCATAGTCCCCTGGTGCCGGTAAAAGAAAACGGCCCATGGTTTTTCATGAGCCGTTCATTTCGTTGGAGAGTCACTGTCGAAACATGGCTTAGACATTTCATACTCAGGCATTTGAGTGAGAGCGCCTCAGATGCCGTTTGAAAACATAAGAGGAAGATATGTGCTCACCTGTCGAGAAGGTGAATCCCGCTTGTCGTCTTTCTACTGGTTTCTCTAGTCCCGCTCGTTCTCATCTCCACTGTGTTCGTCTTTGCCATTGTCATCTCTTGCGTAACTTCCAGTGTCGCGGTGATGTGCCGTGTCGCCGCCGGCCTGTGTCTTCAGCACCGCTGGCCCCGCGTCCTTGCCTTTTTCGATCACGTGGAGATGCATATCTGTCTGCGGGAAGGGGATCGAGATATCGTTAGCGTCAAATGCCTCCTTCACTGCGCGTTGAAGGTCCCAGTAAACACTCCAGTAGTCACTGGTCTTGGTCCATGGGCGAACGATGAAATTGACCGAGCTGTCTGCCAGCTCGCTTACCCTGATCACTGGCGCCGGTTCCTTGAGAATCAGGGGATGCTGCGCGACAACCTCTTCGAGCACCCTCTGCGCCTGCTCGATCGAGTCGCTGTAGCCGATACCAAAAACAAGATCGACGCGACGGGTGTCCGATGCGGTGACGTTGGTGATGACGTCACCCCATACCTTTGAATTCGGGATGACGATGACCTGGTTATCGGGCGTGGCTATCGTTGTAGAGACAATGGAGACATGCTTGACGCTGCCGCCAAGACCAGCCACCTGGACGAAGTCACCTTCGTCGAAGGGCCTGTTGATCATGATCATGAGGCCCGCGGCTAGATTGCTCAGCGTCTCCTGCATGGCGAAAGCGATAATGAAGGACGCACCACCGACGAGAGCGAAGAGTGGCGTGATGTTCACACCCAGTGCGGCGAGTACGATCATCAAGCCAAAGGCGATGGTGAGCCAGTAGACCACCATGACGAGGAAGCCCTGCAGCAGCTTGGAGAGAGTCGTTATCCTGGCGAACAGACGCCGGGCCCAACCGCGTACGATCCGGGCGATGATCAACAGGGCGAACAATGAGCCGACGACCACTGCGATGCGAAAGCCGACCTGCAGTCCGCCTTCGGGAGAGACAAGCCAGTTCAACACGCTGTCGGTAAATTCCTCAGCCGTCGCGCTCGATCTCTCCTCCATTGTGATCGCCGACAGGTAGGCACGCAGCGCCTCCACCTGCGCAGTGTCGCCGCCCTTTGTCTCGAAGCTGAAAATTACAGCCGAGAACTTATCGAAGATGCTCCGGCGTTCCTCCAGAAGCGCCAGTCGCTCCTCGCGCAACTTTTCCGCTTCAGCTTCTTCTGCTGAGCGGATCGCGACACTTTTATCGACCGCCGCCTGTGTGGCCGCACGTGCATGCTCCTGCCATTCCGCGGCAAGAGGGCCGAGCTGCTCGGTAGTCAGAGGAATGAGGCGCAGTTGCAGTTCTTCGAGGTCGATGGAAAGGTCATCGAGACCTGCCGGGTAGGATGGCTTCGTCTCCTCTGCCGTTGCGGCCCCAGGTTCTTCAGCGGCCGCAATTTGCGCCAGGCCGATGCCGGCAAACAGCATGCAGACCATCATAAAAATACCGAGCGTGGTACGAATCGACGTCACCTTGCCATGACCTGATTGCTTCATGATTTCTCTCCCGATTAAGCTGTTGATACTATGGATTCTTCTTGCCTTCTTTTGCAAGCGAAATGGAGACCCATTACTGATGGAAGTCTCATTTATCGAAATACATGCTCAATATTTTCGAGATTGCTATTCATGATTGCCAGAAAATCGCCACCTTCTTCCCGGTTTCCGCATTGGTTAAAGACGACACTCTTGATCCCGAGCTTTTGCAGGCCTTCGAGATTTTCAGATGAGGGATCGTCCTCCCATAGCATCCATTTTGCAGGATGCTCCTCAGCCAGTTTGGAAAGAGCTTGCCATTCCTCCGGCGGCGCCACGCTGTCGGGTTCCCACATGACACTCTTCAGATTGAGACTGTATCGCCTTGCCAGATATTGGTAGACAGGATGGGGGGCAAAAACGCCTTACCCCCCTATCTGTGCATGTACATGCAAATCTGCGCGAACGTTTTTTGAGAAATTTTCAGTTACATCATGAATTGATTCTGTCCGAGCTAGGCCATATCGAGTGTTGGTGTGGAATCGTGATGGCAGTCGAGCAGTGAGGTGTCATACCAGTTATCCGTCAGGGGACCGATGAGATCGCCTTCCTGGATGAGCACGATCCAGCCCTCGGCGTCGGGGTCACAGGGGCGTTCGGGCGTGTCGTAGGGCGTGATGGTCAGGTCGACGAGGGAATGGATGACCGGAAAGGCGTGGTCGGAGGAGGGCAGTTTGGACAGGTGAGTGGGATGCTTGAAGTGAAGCATGAGGATTACTCCTGTGTTGTGGGCAAAAGAAAACCCGCCGAGGACGATGCCGGGGCGGGCGCGGAGGGGGATGTAAGTTTGGAGTTATCAGGTGTTCATAATGTTGGGTGTGAATGTTCACGGGACATGGCTGCCCTGATCGTCATGTAGTTCACCATAGCAGCGACCAATCCTGAGACAAGGCCGAGAATCAGGACGGCAGCAGAGAGCGGCACGAGGATCGAGCCAAACATACGCTGCCAGAGCACCGCAAAGGTAATGACAACGCCAAGAGCGAAGAAGCCGTGCTTGACTGTCATCCAGAGGAAGGTCGGATAGAAGGGAGGCTTCGACGCCTTCACTGTCTTGTAAGCGACGGCCGTGAGTATCATTGCGAGACTGACTGCAAGGGGAACCGCCGCGCCGAAGACCGTGTGCTCCTCGCTGGTTATCCCGTCGACGGTCAGTGGCAGCGGTGCATGCCCGGCCAGCTGGTACCACTGAATTGC
>JASFPB010000069.1:0-8644 GCA_050116235.1 Chromatiales bacterium
ATGAGGACCGAGGGCATGTTCTCTGCCTCTGCAACCAGTGCCTCGCGTTCTGCTGCATCATAGACGAATAGGGGTTTTAGCTCATCGGAACCGACTGGTTTGATCATGGTAACCGTCTCCTCAATTGGTATTTGTCATTGATGCCGGACCAGGGTGCCCGGCATTGCTCAAAAAAACCCCGAAAACCTACCATACGAGCGCGGTTTTTCTGCCCAAGATATTTTTTTGGGGTTATTGAATCTGCGCGGTTCCATTACTGCCAGGCGGTGAGAAGAGATCCGAAAGAGCTCACGAATCGAGCTTGCCAGCCGGTAGAATGTCATCATGGAATCAACGATCTATCCCGCCGATCGGGAAAGCATCACGCCCGATGAAATGCTGGCGCGGCTCGACGACCGGACGCTGGTGCTGACTGTCAACAAGCGCCTCGCTGCCTGGCTCCACAGAAGACATGCCGAACGACAGAAAAAGGACGTCTGGGAAACACCGGAGATCCTCCCGTGGCATGGCTGGATACTCTCGTCGTATGCGAGGCTTCTGACCGCCGGAGAACACCAGGACCGGCTTCTCTCGGGCAACCAGGAGTCACTCGTCTGGGAAAAGATTGCTGATAGATGGAACAGGCAGCAGGATCATACGGCACTCTTGCGTCCTGCGGCCGCTGCGGCTGCGGCCGCCGAAGCCTGGAAGCTGGTGCATGAGTGGACGATTGATCCACTGGAACTCGCGGACTACCCCTCCCCCGAAAGCGAGCTTCTCGCGAGCTGGTTCCGCGACTTCGATGCACATTGCAAGACAAACGCCTGGTTGTCGTCTGCAGAACTTTCCGGAGTGATTGGCGAAAAAATCGAAGCGGGCGCGATTCCCTTGCCTCAACATCTCTTTCTGGCAGGGTTTGACGAGCTCACCCCCGGACAGGAACAACTCCTTGCACGCATCGCTGATGCGGGATGCAGGATTGCACAAGTCAGGAATCCTCGCCCCGAGGCTACAGCACGAACCTCCCGCTGCCGGGACAACGTCGATGAAATACGCCATGCCGCGCAATGGGCAAGGGAGCTGCTTCAGGCAAATCCGCAGCAGCGGATCGGTATCGTGATCCCGCAGCTCCATCGTCTCAGAAAGGATGTCGAGCGGCAGTTTCATGCAACCATGCACCCTGAAAAGCTGACAGCCGCGAGCCAGGGCGTTTCGGAAATCTTCAACATCACTCTTGGCACACCGCTGGCCGATGAACCCATGGTGCAGGATGCGCTGCTCTTTCTCGACTTGCTGCGCCAGGAGAAGATGCCACTTGGCCGTATTGGTCAGCTGTTGCGCTCGCGTTTCCTGGGCGATTACGAATCGGAATGGGCCTGCCGTTCCCTGCTCGATCGGCGCCTGCGGGAAACCGAACCGCCCGAGATCGGGATCGGTAGACTGCTTAGAGCGCTCTCCACCGGCGCGGGCAACAGCGCTGCCTGTTGCAAGGCATTTGCAAAACGCCTCGATGAGGCCATCGTCCTGCAGCAGGAAAAAACCCGCGTGGAACATGACAGGGCTTCAGAGTTAGCCGCGCTGCTCGAGATCGCTGGCTGGCCGGGGCAACGCAGTCTCGACTCGCGGGAATTCCAGTGCAGGGAGCATTTTATCGCTCTGCTGGAAGAGCTCGGCCATCTCGACCCGAGCGGACAGGGCACGGGTTACAGCGAGGCATTCCTCCGTTTGCGAAAGCTTGCGCAGCAGACGCTTTTCCAGCCACAGGGGAACAACGATGCACCCGTTCAGATCAGTGGACCGCTCGAAGCCGCCGGACAGGAATTCGATGCGCTCCGGGTCATGAATATGGATGACGACAGCTGGCCATCGCGGGCCGACCCGAATCCGCTTCTGCCACCAGGCCTGCAGCGCTTGCACGGGTTACCGCACACCTCGGGGGAGCGGGAAATGCTCTATGCCGCAACCTTGACCCGACGCATGTTGCAAAGCGCACCGGAGGTGATCATCAGTTTTCCCGCGATGGATGGCGAGCGTGAACTGCGGCCCTCCCCGCTGATCAGCCACTACCCACTTATCGAGAAGGAGAAAGATGAGGCTGACTTTGCTCAATCGATTCTCGGCGAGGCGCCGATCGAAACAGTGAACTGCGACAGCGCGCCGCCAGTCGAATCCGGGGATATCCCGAGAGGTGGCAGCGGATTGATCAGCGATCAGGCGGCCTGCCCTTTCCGCGCCTTTGCCAACTACCGTCTCGGAACACGCAGGCTCGAAGAGGCCGAGCTCGGATTCGACGCTCGCATGCGCGGCACCCTGATGCACCGTTGCCTCGAGCTTTTCTGGAGTGAAGTCCGAAGCTCCGATGAACTCGCCGCTCTCGGCGATGAGGGGCGGCACGCACTGGTGGCCGACTGTATCGCACAGGCCTTCGAAGAAAACCGGATGGACCCCGGGCTCGAGGAGAGCTATATCCTGCTTGAACAATCCCGCCTCCATGGGCTGCTGATCCGCTGGCTCGAGGAGATCGAACTCCAGCGTGCCCCCTTCACTGTCAAGGATATCGAATCGGATATCGTACTGGAGCTCGCGGGCCTGCCATTGCGGTTGCGCGCGGACCGCATCGATATCCTCGAGGACGGCAGGCAGATTGTCATCGATTACAAGAGCGGACGCCCCTTTAAACCGGACTGGGAATCAGAGCGCCCGGGCGAACCCCAGCTGCCGCTCTACACGCTCTCGGGCAATCATCCGACGGCCGGCGCCCTGCTGGCTTTCATCAACGGGCGTGATATCAGGTTCAACGGGCTTGTCGAGGAGAAAGATCTGGTCCCCGGCAGCAGCCTTGTCTACAAGGGGGACTGGAGTGCGCTGCAGGCACAATGGAAGACTTCACTGCATGCGCTCGGCGCAGAAGTCATGGAGGGTTACGCGGCAATTGATCCTGTCGATCCATCGAAAAGTTGCACCTATTGCGGTTTGCAGCCCCTCTGCCGCATCGACGAATCAAGCCTTGCATTCGCCATGGAGGAACAGGATGACAGCTGAGATCGCAGATGCTGGCCAGCGTAGCGGGGCGCTCGACACCGGGCGCTCCTTCATCGTGCAGGCACCGGCAGGCTCGGGCAAGACGTCACTGCTGACACAACGCTTTCTTGCACTGCTTTGCAGGGTCGAATCACCTGAAGAGGTCGTCGCTATTACCTTCACACGCAAGGCTGCCGGTGAAATGCGCAACAGGATTATCGAGGCCCTGGTCTCCGCGAGCGGTGATGCTCCCGGGAAGGAGTACGAAAAGAGGCTCTGGCAGCTCGGGCGCGAAGTGCTCGCACATGACAGGAAGCTGCAGTGGAAGCTGCTTGCGAACCCCAACCGCCTGCGCGTGCAGACCATCGACAGCCTCTGCGCGGGTCTCAGCAGGCGCATGCCGGTTCTTTCGAGTCTCGGCGGCCAGCCGCAAATCAGTGATGAATCGGACCATCTCTACCGAACGGCGGCACGCCGGACCCTGCTGCAGCTCGGTAATGGCAACACCGGGCTGGCTCTGGAGCTGCTGCTGGCGGACCTCGACAACAATATCGGCCAGCTCGAGCGCCTGCTTGCCGGGATGCTTCAAAATCGCGACCAGTGGCTGCGCCTGCTCATGCAGCGTGACCACGAGGGGATGCGCGCATCGCTTCAGGAAGGGTTGCGCATGCTGGTCACCAGCGAACTCGAAGCCCTGGCATACCTCATGCCCCCGGGATTGCTGGAACGCATGATCCCGCTGGCACGGTTCGCTGCGAAAAATCTGGCCGGGAACAACCTCTCGACTCCTGTTTCAGCCTGGCTCGAACGCAGCGCCATACCGACAAAGGATCCTGAGGACCTGGCCGCCTGGCAAGGTCTCGCACACCTGCTCCTGACCGGCAAGGGGCCGAACCTTCGGAAACGCATCACTGTCAGGGAGGGATTCCCGCCAGAAGTGAAGGAGGAGAAGGCAGAGATGCAGGCCCTGCTCGCCGACCTCGAGACAGAGGAAGCAGTCGTGGCGAAGCTCGATGCGGTGCGACTTCTGCCGGAACCGCACTACAGCGAAGTGCAGTGGAGACGGCTCGAGAGTCTTTCGGAAGTACTCGTGCATGCCGTCATGGAACTGCAGCTTGTCTTCGCCGAACGCGGCGAGGTAGATCACGCCGAAGTCATGCTGCGCGCCCTGCAGGCTCTCGGTGAGGAGGACAATCCGACGGATCTTGCACTCATGATGGATTACCGCATCCGTCACCTGCTGGTCGACGAATTCCAGGATACGAGTCACGGACAATACAGGCTGCTGCGCAAGTTGACAGCCGGCTGGGAACCAGGCGACGGCAGGACGCTCTTCTGTGTCGGCGATCCCATGCAATCGATCTACCGTTTTCGGGAGGCAGATGTCGGGCTCTACCTGCAGGCCAGGCAACATGGCATCGGAGATGTCCAGCTGGAGCCACTCGACCTCTCTGTCAACTTCCGCTCCAGCGCCACATTGATCGACTGGGTCAACCGGACCTTTGCGGCAATTTTCCCGAAACAGGAGCAACCGGTTTCAGGAGCTGTGGCCTATGCAGCCTCGGTCGCTCATCATCCGCAACAGGCATCAGACAGCGTCATGTTTCATGCCAGAGATGATGACGACAGGGATGCGGAGGCTGCTGCAGTTTGCGAGCTCGTGCGGCAAACACTTGCCGACCATCCGGAAGAGACGATCGCGATACTCACCCGTGCCAAGAGTCATCTCGCTGAAATCCTGGCGGCATTGCGCAAGGCAGGCATTCCCTATCAGGCCGTCGATATCGAGAGTCTCGCGCACCATCAGGTTGTCCGTGATCTGACGGCATTGACACGCGCACTGTTGCACCCCGCCGATCGTATTGCCTGGCTCAGCCTGTTGCGCGCACCCTGGTGTGGGCTCGACAATGCCGATCTCCTCGCAGTCGCCAGGGCTGCCGGTGACCAGCCCCTGCAGATACCGCTAGCGGCACCGGATAGGATTACAGGACTCTCGCAAGAGGGGCAATCGCGTCTTGCACGCTTCTCAAGCCTGATGCAGAAGCGTCTTCAGGAAGCCCGTCGCCAGCCACTCGTCAAGCTTGTCGAGAGTACCTGGCTGGCGTTGGGTGGGCCTGCACTGCTTGAAGAGGCCGTGGAGCTCGAGGCGGCAGAACGCTTCTTCGAGACCCTTTCGGCGCACGAGAGCGGCGCCGATCTCGAGGATTTTGCTGCGCTGGACGAGGCTCTCGCAAAACTCTTCGCTCCCCCCGGTCCGGAAGGGGCAGTACAGGTCATGACCATGCACAAGTCGAAAGGACTCGAATTCGACACCGTCATTCTGCCGGGACTGGGCAGAATGCCGAGAAATGACACCGAGCAACTGCTCAACTGGTCCTATTTCCCGGATGAGGAGGGCAACGAGCAACTTGTCATGGCGCCGATACGCGAAACAGGCGCCGAGAGGGAAGCCATACAGCACTATATCCGTCTACTGGAGCAAACAAAACAGCAACACGAGGACCTCAGGCTGCTCTACGTTGCCACCACGCGGGCGCGCAGGCGCCTCCACATGTTCGGCAGCGCAAAAATCAGTGCGAGCAGTGAAACACCGAAACCTTCTGCCCAGAGCCTGCTGGCACGTCTCTGGCCGACTGTCAGTCATGAATTCGACCAGCTTCCGGATCAGGAACCGGCGACACCGGATGAAGCGGATAGTGAGAGTCTGCCTCTGCTGAGGCGTGTGCCATCGGATTGGGAACCGCGGCTTCCGCCATCCATCACCTGGCCGCAGAAACAGACGCCGGCAGAGAGCGAGATGGCGCCCGAGTTCCTCTGGGCAGGCACAACCGCGAGACACATCGGCACGGTCGTCCACCGTTACCTCGAATGGATCGCAACCAGCGGCGTCGACAGCTGGAACGAGCAACGGGTGAGGGATTGCCATGACCAGATCGCCTGTGCACTGACCGCCCTCGGCGTCATGAATCAGGCGCTCCCCGAAGCCACGGAGAAGGTGATCCTTGGTCTCGTCAACAGCCTCGAGGATCACCAGGGCCGCTGGATCCTGGATGACCATACTGCAGCGCGATGCGAATACGCCCTGACACTCCGTACACCAGCGGGCCTGAAGCGTCTGGTTATCGACAGAACCTTTATCGATGACGAGGGAACGCGCTGGATCATCGATTACAAGACCGGGGTTCACGAGGGCGGACGGGCCGAGAGCTTTCTTGCCCAGGAGGCCGAGCGGTATAGCCAGCAGCTGCAAGGTTACAGGGATGCCCTGCAACAACTCGAGGAAGGCCAAATTCGCATCGCACTCTACTTCCCGCTTTTGCGAGCCTGGAAAGAGCTCAACGGCTGACAGGGCTCATTCCGTTCAAAAGGTTCATGCGGAATCGAACTGACTGACGCGCATATACCCCGGTAATGCCAGAATCATTTCGTACCCTGCTTGCGCCTGCCGCGGAGAAACCGCTTTCAATCTCCGGACAAGGCCGAAACAGGGCGGATGAAGCAGCAGTGTTTATTGTGTGCAAGACCGGCTACAACTCGTCGAAACGGGCTGGCTCTGCTACAGTCATAAGGGTGGCTACAGGAGGTAGTCATTGACACTGCAGACTTCAGGGAAGAAAGATGAATATAACCGCAAAGGGGCTTACCCTTGTCGAATTGCTCATGGTGGTTGCAATCCTCGCAATCCTGGCAACGGTCGCCCTCCCCTCGATGAGCACGCTGATCGCCGAAACAAGGATCAGGTCTGGCACCATGGCACTCGGAGCCATGATGAAATTCGCGCGCATGCAGGCAGTTGCTCGCAACACCCGTGTCACTCTCTGCCCCAGTAATGATGGTGCCGTGTGTGGCGAAGCCAATGAATGGAACCGCGGCGTCATGGTGTTTGAGGATATAAATGAGAACAGGCACCGTGAGGAGGAGGAGAATCTGCTCGGGTACAGGGAGATGAATCGGAATTTGCAGATCTTTTCAGGTGCAGATCCTGCCAGCACCGGAAGGAGCAGAAAACGTATCGTCTTCTCACCTGCAGGCTCTGCCGCTGGCTACACCATCTCCGTGAAATTCTGTTCCCCGGATGCCAGCGCCTCGCCTGAAGTACTGATTCTTCAGAACAGCGGGCGCATCAGGCTGTCCGACCAGGACGGTAGCGGACGGGAACCCGCCTGTGAGAGCTGAAACAGGTCCACACAGTGTGCAGGGTGACAGGCAAAGCTGTATGATTGGCGGCCTCGAAATCGGACAGTCAGAGGGCACTTACATGGCAGCTCAAATACTCGATGGAAAGGCCATCGCAGCGGACGTCAAGGCACATCTCAAGACCGAGGTCGAGGCCCTTGTCGCGGCAGGCAAACGACGCCCCGGACTCGCGGTCATTCTTGTCGGGGATAACCCGGCATCCCAGGTTTATGTGCGTAACAAGCGCGCCTCCTGTGAACAGGCGGGTTTTCTGTCGGAATTGATCGAGTTGCCGGAGTCAACCACCCTCGAAGAGCTGCTCTCGCGGATCGACTCACTCAACAGTGACGACGCCATCGACGGCATCCTCGTGCAGCTGCCATTGCCCGGCCACATCGACGAGCATGCTGTCATCGAGCATATTGCGATCGACAAGGACGTCGACGGCTTCCATCCCTACAACGTCGGAAGGCTCGTATTGCGCACTCCCCTGCTGCGCCCCTGCACCCCGAGAGGCATCATGACCATGCTGGAGCGAACCGGACAGGATCTTGTCGGCAAGGATGCAGTGATCATCGGCCAATCCAACATTGTTGGCAGGCCCATGGCACTGGAACTGCTGGCTGCACGCTGCACCATCACCGTGTGCCACAGCAAGACGAAGGATCTCGAGGAGAAAGTGCACAATGCCGACGTCCTCGTCGCCGCCGTCGGCGTGCCAAGATTCGTGCCCGGGCAGTGGATCAAACCCGGCGCAGTGGTGATTGATGTCGGCATTAACCGACTCGACGACGGCACTCTATGCGGCGATGTCGATTTCGACTCCGCAAAGGAGAAAGCTGCGTGGATTACACCCGTGCCGGGCGGCGTTGGTCCGATGACGGTCGCGACCCTGCTGGAAAATACCTTCCAGGCCTACAAGCAAAGAACCGGACAATAACTTTCATGCTCTTGGAGTCGGAGCCAACCCGACTCCGACCCCGAACCGGTCAGGAACACAAGCAGGTTCATGCAAGGCGCCATGCAGTAGCGCAATTGCGCGTCCACTTCAGTTAAAATGCTTGGCTGAATCAATCCTCCAGACCTGATCTCAAAGAATGGCTCAATACATCTACACAATGAACCGCGTGGGCAAGGTTGTCCCGCCCAAGAAGCAAATCCTGCGCGACATCTCGCTCTCTTTCTTTCCCGGCGCAAAAATCGGCGTGCTCGGCCTCAACGGGGCCGGAAAATCGACACTGCTGCGCATCATGGCCGGCATCGACACTGATATCGAGGGCGAAGCGCGCCCGCAGCCGGGAATCAAGATTGGCTACCTGCCGCAGGAACCTCAGCTCGATTCCGAAAAGGATGTGCGTGGCAACGTCGAGGAGGCGCTCGGCAACGTCAAGGAGGCCATGGAAGAGCTTGAACAAGTCTATGCAGCCTATGCTGAACCCGATGCCGACTTCGATGCACTGGCAGCGCG
>JASFPB010000070.1:0-8531 GCA_050116235.1 Chromatiales bacterium
GTCCGACTGTCAGTTCCTGGGAGGAAGAGGCGCAGACTCCCGAGGATTCTGCCACGCGTACGAAGTTCCGGTACAAGCTGCGTGGTGGCGAGCTCGATGACAAGGAGATCGAGATCGAGGTCAGTACACCCCAGATGGGCGTCGAGATCATGACGCCGCCGGGTATGGAGGAGATGACCAGTCAGCTGCAGGAGATGTTCTCGAATATCGGTAGCGGCCGTACGAAACGTCGAAAACTGCGTGTCAGGGATGCCCTCAAGCTCATCGAGGACGAGGAAGCGGCGAGGCGCGTCAACCAGGAAGATCTCAAGCTGCGCGCCATCGAACTCGTCGAACAGCACGGTATCGTCTTCATCGATGAACTCGACAAGGTCTGTGCACGTTCCGAATACTCGGGCGGCGGGGCCGAGGTGTCACGTGAGGGCGTGCAGCGTGACCTGTTGCCACTTGTCGAGGGCTGTACCGTCTCGACCAAGCATGGCACTGTGCGGACCGATCACATCCTCTTTATTGCCTCTGGCGCCTTTCATTTGTCAAAGCCGTCAGACCTGATACCCGAGCTCCAGGGACGTCTGCCGATCCGCGTGGAGCTGCAGGCATTGAGCGTTGAGGATTTTACCCGCATTCTGACGGAACCCGATGCGTCCCTGACCGAGCAGTACCAGGCGCTCATGGCGACAGAGGGTGTTGAACTGGAGTTCACCGAGGGTGGCATCCACCGTATCGCGGAGATCGCCTGGAACGTCAACGAGCGCACCGAGAATATCGGAGCGCGGCGCCTTCACACGGTCATGGAGCGCCTCCTTGAGAATATCTCCTACGAGGCCCCGGAACTCGCCGGGCAGAAGGTGGTACTGGATGAAACCAGCGTTAACGAGAATCTCAATGAGCTTGCTGAAAACGAGGATCTGACACGCTACATTCTCTGAGCAGCTCTTTCGGTCCGGCTGCTTGCCGTTCCATTCCAGGTATCACCCCGCTCCGCGGGGTGTTTTGTTTCAGGCAATAAAAACCGCCCCGAAGGGCGGTTGGTTTCTTGTTCTTCTTGTCTCTTCTTCTTGATCAGAGCCAGTAGACGAAGATGAAAAGGCCGAGCCAGACGACGTCCACAAAGTGCCAGTACCAGGCGGCGGCTTCAAAGGCGAAATGGTTGTGTGGCGTGAAATGCCCCTTGGCAGAGCGCAGCATCATCACGAACAGCATGATGGCACCGATCGTGACATGCAGCCCGTGAAATCCGGTCAGCATGTAGAAGGTCGAGCCGTAAATGCCGGAACCCAGCGTGAGGTTGAGGTCTTGCCAGGCATGCTGGTATTCATAGGCCTGCAGGCCTACGAAGATGAAGCCGAGCGCGACGGTCGCGGCCAGCCACAGGGTGGTCTTGCTGTTGTTGCCCTGTTTCAGCGCCCAGTGCGCGAAAGTCACCGTGACACCGGAAGTCAGCAGGATCAGCGTGTTGATGGCCGGAATGCCCCAGGCGCCGACGATCTGGAAGTCTCCACCGACTTCAGCCGGGCCATTGGTTGGCCAGGCTGCCTCGAAACCGCTCCAGAGAACTGCATTGGTCATGACGCCGTCACCTTCGCCGCCAAGCCATGGAATCGAGAGCACGCGGGCATAGAAGAGCGCGCCGAAGAAGGCCGCGAAGAACATCACCTCGGAGAAGATGAACCAGCCCATGCTCATACGGAATGAGGTGTCGACCTGATCACTGTATTTGCCGCTGAGGCTTTCGTCGATGACCTCGCCAAACCAGCGGAACAGCATGTAAATGACGATCGCCGTACCCGCGAGCATGATCCAGGTGCCAATGCTGTTTCCATTGAGATAGTTGGAAAAGCCGACGAAGAGGGTCGTGAGGCCGATCGTTCCTATGATGGGCCAGTTGGTGCCATGGGGCACGTAGTAGTCATCGTGAGATGCGTGTGACATCTGTTATTCCCCTTGAGTGGTTAATTGTGCAACTTGGTTATTCGCTGTTTTGTCGTAAAAGGTGTAGGAGAGCGAGATAGTCTTGATGTTCTCCGGCAACTCGGGGCTGATGGAGAAGACCAGGGGCATCTCCCGCTCTTCCCCGGCCTTGAAGGCCTGCTCGGTGAAGCAGAAGCACTCGGTCTTGTGGAAGTAGAGTGAACCCTCTGCCGGCGCCACGTTGTAGATGGCGCGCCCGGTAATCGGCGTCCTGTTGAGGTTGGTTGCAAAGAAGCTCGTCTGGACATATTGCCCGGGCCGGATTTTCATCTTTGCAACCTTCGGCCGGAATTCCATGTAGGCGTGCTTTCCGACGCTGGCGACAAACTCCACCGTGATTTCTCGATCCTCGTCAATGCGCGCAGGCGCTGTTGCCGTGCTTTGGAGCGCGCGCCCTCCGAAGCCGGTTACCTGGCAGAAGACATCATAGAGCGGGACCATCGCAAATCCGAAGCCGAACATCAGGACGACCGCCGCACCGGTCATCAGGACCACGCGGCGGTTGCTTGACCTGAGTTCCTGCTTGTCGGTCATTCGAGTACCTTCATGACCATTGGCCCGAGATAGAGACCCAGAGCCACGAGCGCCAGCAGAATGACGGTGATACGTATACCGCGGCGGTTCGTGTGATGCTCCTGCGAGTCCGTCATCATCACTTCACCTGTGGTGCTTCGGTGAAGCTGTGGTAGGGCGGTGGCGAGGAGAGTTTCTCGAACTCCAGGCCAGTGGCGCCTTCCCAGACGCGGTCTGTTGCTTTTTGACCGCCCTTGATGGTCTTGTAGACGATATAGCAGAAGAGCAGCTGGGTCAGGCCGAAGGCAAATCCGCCGATCGAGGAGACCATGTTCCAGTCAGCGAACTGCAGCGAGTAGTCCGGAATACGGCGTGGCATGCCGGCCAGCCCCAGGAAGTGCTGCGGAAAGAAGAGCACATTTACGAAGATGGTCGAGAGCCAGAAGTGGATCTTGCCGAGCCGCTCGTCATACATGTTGCCGGTCCACTTGGGTAGCCAGTAATAGGCCGCAGCCATGATGGAGAAAATCGCGCCCGAGACCAGTACATAGTGGAAATGAGCGACCACGAAATAGGTGTCGTGGTACTGGAAATCCACCGGCGTGATGGCGAGCATGAGTCCGGAGAAACCGCCGATCGTGAAGAGGATGATGAAGCCGAGTGCAAACAGCATTGGTGTTTCGAAGGTCATGGAGCCTTTCCACATTGTCGAGACCCAGTTGAAGACCTTCACGCCCGTTGGAACGGCGATCAGCATCGTCGCGTACATGAAGAAGAGTTCGCCTGCGACCGGCATGCCGACCGTGAACATGTGGTGTGCCCAGACGATGAAAGAGAGGAAGGCGATCGAGGCAGTGGCATAGACCATGGAGCTGTAACCGAAGAGCGGCTTGCGCGCAAAGGTTGGAACGATTGCCGAAACGATGCCGAATGCGGGCAGGATCATGATGTACACCTCGGGATGGCCAAAGAACCAGAAAACATGCTGGAACAGGACCGGGTCGCCGCCGCCGGCAGCGTCAAAGAAGCTGGTGCCGAAGTACTGGTCGGTGAGCAGCATGGTGACTGCACCCGCAAAAACCGGCATGACTGCGATCAGCAGGTAGGCTGTGATGAACCAGGTCCAGACAAACAGCGGCATTTTCATCAGTGACATGCCCGGAGCGCGCATGTTCAGGATGGTTGCCACGATGTTGATGGCGCCCATGATCGACGAGAGTCCCAGAATATGGACCGTGAAGATCAGAAAAGGGAAAGCGTCCTGGGTCTGCAGCACGAGTGGCGGGTACATGGTCCAGCCGGCTGCGGGTGCCCCGCCCTCCATGAACAGCGTCGAGAGCAGCATCGCGAAGCCAAATGGCAGGATCCAGAACGACCAGTTGTTCATGCGTGGTAGTGCCATGTCCGGCGCGCCGATCATCATCGGAATGAGCCAGTTGGCCAGGCCGACGAATGCCGGCATGACGGCGCCGAAGACCATGATCAGTGCGTGCATGGTGGTCATGGAGTTGAAGAACTGCGGGTCGACGAACTGCATGCCAGGCTGGAAAAGCTCGAGGCGGATCACCATGGCCATGGCGCCGCCGATCAGGAACATCAGCAGGGAGAACAGCAGATAGAGTGTGCCGATATCCTTGTGGTTCGTGGTGCGGACCCAGCGCATCAGGCCTTTCTCGGGCCCGTGATCGTGGTCGTCGTGCGTTGCTACGTGTTCAGACATTTGGTTTCTCCACTTGATCTTTATCTGTTAGCGGGCCGCTTTGATATCGGCTGGCTGCACGATATTTGCGTCGTTGCCGAAGGCCTTGCGCTGGTATGAGATGACTGCGGCGAGATCGACATCATTGAGGATTGCGGCGTAACCTGCCATGGCAGTACCTGCGACTCCCTTCAGAAGCAGATCGATATGGGCGTCTGCGTCGCCGTTGGCAATAGGCGAGCCGGCGATGGCCTTGCCGACGCCGCCTTCACCGTTCATGCCGTGGCAGGCCATGCAATTTGTGTTGTAGACCTGCTGGCCCTTGGCCATGAGTTCATCGAGTGTCCATTCGCGGTCCGCACCGGCGGCGGCAGCTTCGGCAGCCAGCTTTTTCTCACCGAGCCACTTCTGGTACTCAGCATCGCTGACAGCCTTGACAACCACCGGCATGAAGCCGTGGTCCTTGCCACAGAGTTCTGCGCAGTTTCCGCGGTAGGTGCCTTCCTTCTCGATTTTTGTCCACATTTCATTGATGTAGCCCGGGATGGCATCCTGCTTCTGGCCCAGTTCCGGTACCCACCAGGCGTGGATGACGTCAGAAGCGGTCAGCAACAGGCGGATTTTCTTGTCGACCGGCACAACGAGAGGTTCGTCAACATCGAGCAGGTAGTGATCGATGGTTGTGACATCAGTCCCCGAATCTTTCATGCGGGCGTTGTTGTGGTCAGGATGGAGGTTGCTGATGAAGTCGATGCCCTCATCCATGTATTCGTATTGCCACTTCCACTGATGCCCTGTGACCTTGATGGTCATGTCGGCATCGGTGCTGGTGTCCGACATGTAGAGCAGTGTGGATGTGGCCGGGACAGCAATGGTTATGAGGATCAGGAAGGGGACTGCTGTCCAGAGGATCTCGAGCTTTGTGCTCTCGTGGAAAGTCGCGGGCACGGCGCCTTTCGATTTCCGGTGATGGATGATCGACCAGGCCATCGCGCCGAAAACAACGATGCCGATGATGATGCAGACCCAGAGGATCCACATGTGCAGGTCGTAAACCTCGCGGGAGATCGGTGTAACCCCCTGTGTGAGGTTCAGTTCGTCAAAGCCCGCCATTGCCGGGTTGGCCAGCATGGCCATTGCGGCTGATACGAGCAAGCGTTTCGTCGCTCTTGTTATCATCAAGTCCCCCTTCAGGTTGATTTCTCACCTGTCTGTTTAAGATGATCGAATTGTCGGTTATCCAGAATGGCAGTCTTGCGGACCAGCATCAGCTGGCGGCGATGACCATGCGCAAGTCTTCCTCCAGCTGTTGCCGCTCTTCCTCGTCCAGGAAGCTGGCGATCTCCACGGATTTCCCGTGCGAACGCAGCAACAGTCTGCTCGGGTACCAGGCATGCGTGCCTCTTTCTCTTATTATTTGTACCCAGTAGCGCTGGAATTGCTGTCGCCTCTCACGACCCTGTTCCGTCTGTATGAGAATGAGCTGATGCCTGTCGACATCAATGGCTTCCATGCGGTCGTTACGACGCAATATGTACAGGATGCAGGCCCCCAGCAGTGCCAGCTCCAGCAGGGCAAATGGCAAGATCACCCACAAGCCCAGCAATGTGAATCGGATGGCTATCCCGAGGGAAACGATAGATACGCAAGCAAAAAAGAGAGCAGCGCCGCCAGGTGTCAGGGAGGCGTTGGGACGGACCACGATTTGATGCGTGTCCGCAGTCTTGTTGCTTGCAGAAATCGGCAACTGGTTTCCCTTGGTTGTCTGGTACAAAGCGATATTGTGCTGTTGTTCTTTATCGCCCGGGTTTTTGTTATTTTTTCAATGCCTTTTTTCACCCGTTTACAGATTTTGCAGGAGTGCGTCAATCTGTCACAAATAAGTATCGGTTATAGTTCTATAAACGGGAAGCGAGTGCAAGAGATAATGCGGGGAAACCCGAGATTATCTTTGACTGTATTAGCTTGATCTAATATTATTGCCGACCCCCGATCATGGCCGACTTTCGGTGTGATGCTGGTGCGGCGCCAACTGCAGGTATCGATAATGAGTCTCGAAATACACGTGGACAATATCAAATGCGGCGGTTGCGCCAACACGATTCGATCGAAACTCGAGGAGGCCTTCGAGGCCCCGGTTTCTGTCGATATCGAGAATGGCGTTGTCAGAATTGAATCTGCGCAGGAAAAGCGTCAGGAAATCGTCGCCAGACTGGCAAAACTCGGCTACCCGGAAACCGGCACCACAGCAGGTGTCGAGGCAGCCACCGCGAAGGCGAAATCCTTCGTCAGCTGTGCAATCGGGCGAATGGGCGGCACGGACAACGACTGAAACGACGGTCGCTTCCGGGGTACCTGCAGGTAGACACTGCGACCTGCTCCCCGGGAAATCAACTTGAACAACGCAACAGGGTGTACTCATGGCACACGGGGCTTCTGCGGTCGATACGCAGTACAACTATGAGATCGTAAAAAAATTCGCCATCATGGCGCTGGTCTGGGGAGTGCTCGGCATGATTGCGGGTACCTACATTGCCGCTGAACTGGCATTCCCGTTTCTGAATTTCAACACGCCGGAAATCACATTCGGCCGTCTGCGTCCGGTCCACACGACCCTTGTCATCTTCGGGTTTGGTGGCAGTGCCCTGTTCGCAACCTCCTATTACGTGGTGCAACGTACCTGCCAGACACGGCTTCACAGCGACTTGATGGCCAACCTGACATTCTGGGGCTGGCAGCTTTCAGTCCTGCTGGGTGTCATCGGCTATGTCAACGGCTACACGCAGGGTCGTGAATATGCCGAGTTCGTCTGGCCGATCGATCTGCTCATCGCTGTCACCTGGGTCATCTATTTCGCTGTCTATGTGCAGACACTGCGCCGCCGTTCGCAGCCGCATATCTACGTTGCCAACTGGTTCTACATGGCCTTCATACTGGCGACCGCGATCCTGCACATCTTCAACAACCTGGCCGTTCCGGTCAGCATGTTCAGCCTGCAGTCCTACAGCGCCTTTTCCGGTGTTCAGGATGCCATGACCCAGTGGTGGTACGGGCACAACGCCGTCGGTTTCTTCCTGACCGCCGCGTTTCTCGGCATGATGTACTACTTCGTGCCCAAGCAGGCAGGACGCCCTGTCTACTCCTACCGTCTTTCGATCGTTCACTTCTGGGCGTTATCCTTCCTCTACATGTGGGTGGGTGCGCACCACCTGCACTGGACCGCATTGCCTGACTGGACCTCGTCGCTGGCGGCTACCTTTTCGATCCTGCTGCTGATGCCCTCCTGGGGTGGCATGATCAACGGCATCATGACGCTTTCAGGTGCCTGGGATAAACTGCGCACCGATCCGATCATGCTGTTCCTTATTACGGCGCTGGCTTTCTACGGCATGTCGACCTTCGAGGGCCCGATGATGTCCCTGAAGAGCGTCAATGCCCTCTCGCACTACACCGACTGGACTGTCGGCCATGTTCACTCCGGTGCCCTGGGCTGGGTCGCGATGGTCAGCTTCGGTTCCTTCTACCACATGATCCCGCGTCTCTATGACACGGAGCTGTGGAGCAAGAAGCTGGTCTATGTCCATTTCTGGCTGGCAACCATTGGTATCGTGCTCTACATCACCGCAATGTGGGTTTCCGGTATCGGCCAGGGCCTGATGCTGCGTGCCTTCGACGATTACGGCAACCTTGCCTACACCTTCATCGAAACCGTCACCTTCATGCACATGCCGCTGGCCACGCGCATGATCGGCGGAATGTTCTTCGTCAGCGGTATCCTGACGATGGCCTTCAACATCTACATGACGATCCGCACGGCCAAAAAAGAGCAGGCTGAAATCGAAGCCAGGATCGCGGCCAGGATGGCCAAGGCAGGAGTCTGATCATGAAGTTCCGATTCACACATGAGAGTATCGAGATCAATGCGGGCCTGCTCATCGCCTTGACCATGGTCGTCATCAGCATTGGCGGTCTCGTGGAGATTGTGCCGCTGTTCTACATCGACGAGACCATCGAGAAAGTCGAGGGTGTGCGCCCCTACACGCCGCTCGAGCAGGCGGGCCGGGACATCTACGTCCGCGAAGGGTGCTACACCTGTCACTCGCAGATGATCCGCCCGTTCCGCGACGAGGACCTGCGCTATGGCCACTACTCGCTGGCGGCAGAATCGCAGTATGACCACCCGTTCCAGTGGGGGTCCAAGCGCACAGGCCCTGACCTGGCACGAGTCGGCGGGAAGTATTCCAACGACTGGCATGTCCAGCACCTGAAGGCGCCGCGTTCTGTCGTGCCTGACTCCATCATGCCCAATTACCCCTGGCTTTCAGAGAATGCACTGGATTATTCCGAC
>JASFPB010000071.1:0-8509 GCA_050116235.1 Chromatiales bacterium
CCGTGCAGGACTCGAAAAGCTCAATGCCTTCCGCGAGGCGATCGAAAACAGCTTCTGCTGCGGTGCATCGATCGACCTGCTGCTGATCGGGCTCGATACGGATACGGATGCGATCCGTGTCCATGTTCCGGACGGACAGGGGAATATCGACCTTGATGTGGCCGTTGATGCGCTGTCGCTTTTTGATGCCACTACCCGCATGGGTGCCTCCGAGGCGACTGGTGCGATTTCGTCAGCAGTGCGTGAGGCCTCTCCCGAGGTCACGCCCGGTATGGCACAGCTCATAGAGCGGCTCATCGAGAACAACTTCTCGCAGATTGCGTACGTGCGCAATCATCACGGCAGCCATTACGCAGATATCGGGCATGCCGAGCGTTTTATCGGTGCGGGCGTCGGGTTCGAGGAAATCCAGCTGCGCAACCTGATGTATTTCGCCTATCTCGACACGGTCGAGGAGGCAACGGCCGATCTGGATGTCGGTATCAAGATTTTTACAGGTCTGAACGTATCGCACAGCTTGCCGGTACCGGTCATCGTCCGTTTCGATCATCACGGTCATGTACCGGGTTCCAGAGAGCGGGCAGAAACGCACTGTGCACGTGTTGCAGAGGCGCTGACGTCGCGCTACGCCGATCTGGCCGGACGCGGCTTGTTGCATGTTCTGCAGGTCACGCGTGATGTCGATGCAAGTGATTCAATCGAAATTCTGGCCTGTTCGGTCAACGCACAGGCAAGGGCGGGAGCACACTGATGAAAATTTGTCAGGTAGAACGTCCACTCGTCTCCACCAACCGCATCGCGGAAATGGAGCACAAGCATCTGCAGGTTGTCCGTGATGGCAGTTCGTTGCAGGTAGCTGTCGATGCAGTCGGAGCCAAGCCGGGTGACTGGGTCATCTGTGTCGGCAGCTCGGCCGCGCGTGAGGCAGCCGGTAGCAAGGGCTACCCGAGTGACCTGACGATTGTCGGCATCATCGACAAGTGGCCGCCGGAAGAGAACGGAGGCGTCGCTTAAATGCAGATTTTGCAAGTGGAAGGCTCTCTGGTTTGTACCTCGCGTGTCGAGGGAATGAAGCATTCGGTCTACAGGATTGTCCGCGACGATGCCGGCAAACGCCAGGCTGCGACTGACCCTGTCGGTGCCAAGCCGGGTGACTGGGTGTTTCTTGCAAGCGGGTCGGCGGCACGGTTTGCCGCTGGTGATTTCGAGATTCTGACGGATCTGACCATCTGTGGCGTCATCGACGAATGGCCGCCCGGTGATGAACAGGTCGAGAGCTGAATCAAACAGATTGACTACAAGTTTCAACAATCCTTGGTAAAGGGGTAACAGGAGACAACGATGGCAAATGAAAACTACGGCATCGCATTGGGTATGATCGAGACGCGCGGCTTGGTGCCCGCCATCGAAGCTGCTGACGCCATGACAAAGGCGGCAGAGGTGCGATTGATCAGTCGTGAATTCGTCGGCGGTGGCTATGTCACTGTCATGGTCCGGGGCGAGACAGGTGCGGTAAACGCAGCAGTCCGTGCCGGAGCCGACGCCTGTGAGCGGGTCGGTGACGGTCTGGTGGCGGCGCACATTATTGCGCGTCCGCACAAAGAAGTAGAGCCGGTACTCGGCAAACAGTAATTCAACACAAAAGCTTTTAAACACTACAAGCTTTCTATTTGGTAAACGGAGAGAAAACGATGGCAAATGAAAATTACGGTATTGCTCTGGGCATGATCGAGACCCGCGGTCTGGTTCCGGCAATCGAGGCAGCAGACGCCATGACCAAGGCAGCAGAAGTTCGTCTGATCGGTCGTGAGTTCGTTGGCGGCGGTTATGTCACTGTGCTTGTTCGCGGTGAGACCGGTGCTGTCAACGCAGCTGTTCGTGCAGGTGCTGATGCATGTGAGCGTGTTGGTGACGGCCTCGTTGCTGCGCACATCATCGCACGTCCGCACCGCGAGGTTGAGCCTGTACTGCCGACTGGCGGTTCTGCTGAGTAAACCTGCAATCCCCTGACGGAGATTCAGGTCGATGCTGGCCGCGCATACCGACCAGAGAGTGCTGGGCTACCTGGGCAGGGCCCTGAGCCTGGAACTCTCTGCGGTGCAGCTCTACAGCACCCAGGCACGGCTGTTGTCGACCTGGGGGCTCGCGGAGCCTGCCGAGCGAATGCAGGCGGAAGTCCAGGAAGAACTCGGGCATGCCAACCGGATCATCGAACGCATGCTTGCGATCGGTGTCGCACCGGGTGCCTCGCAACTCAGGCCTGTCAAACTGGGCCGGAGTCTTGCGGAGTTGCTCGAGAACAACCTGCTCTTCGAGCGTGAGCTTGTCGATCTCTACCGGGATGCGACCAGGCATTGCGCGCGTGCCGGTCAGCACGATGACAGGCTATTCTTCGAAAGCCTGCTCAATGACGAGCAGACGCATCATGATGAACTCATGAAGTGGCTCGAGGAACTCAAGGGACACACGGGCAGCGATCTCACGCTCCCTTCAGGCACATCCCGAACCCGCCATCTGCGGAGGGAGAGGCGTTCCTGATGGGCAAGCAGTGGGATGAACGAAGTCGACCTCCAAGACTTGAACGGCGCTACCTGTTCCACGGTTACGAGGCGTTGCGCGATTTTCTCGATGCGGCTGCCGAGCTTTCCGAGAAGGAGGACTACTATCCGGATATGGGCTTCGGGCGTGATTATCTGAATGTCACTATCCATCCGGAAGAGGGAAGTGACACTATTTCCGATAAGCAGCGCCAGTTCGCAGAGCAACTCGACCGGATTGGCGGATACACCGAGGACAGCTGAACAGCATGCAAGTCATCGCGCTGGTTGGTAACAAGGGAGGGGCAGGGAAAACGACCCTCGCGATCAACCTTGCCAGCGCATTCAGCGAACTGGCACCGACAATCCTGCTCGATGCCGACCCGCAAGGCTCGTCCCTCCAGTGGTGTAATATCGCAGGTGATACCGCTACTCTCGATGTTCTTGATGGCAGCGTAAACCTTGCGGAACAGGTCAGATCCGGCCCGGATGTTTCCTACTGCGTGGTTGACTGTCCACCCTCGGTACATTCAGAGCAGACCCAGGAAGCGCTCCGCATCAGCGATCTTGCAATTATCCCTGTACAGCCCTCTCCACTGGATCTGTGGGCCAGCGTCCATATCGAGACGGAAGTCAACAAGGCAAGAGCAGCCAATCCGGATTTGCGAGCCCTGCTTGTGATCAACCAGAGCGAGCCTCGCACCCGACTTTCAAAGCTGGCATCCGAAGCGCTCAAGGAACTCAGCCTGCCTGCAGCAACCACTGCTATCCATCGACGCGTTGCGCATCGCAATGCGATCCTGCAGGGCAGAAGCGTACTGCAAATGGGAAGCCGCGGCGCAATGGCTGCCGATGAGATCAGGCAACTGATCGACGAACTCAAGACCCATATGGAAACCTGAACATGACTGGTAAAGACAAGACTGGCGATCAACTGGTCGCTTCCATCCGCAAAACCAAGCAGGCTGCCACCAAGAGCAAGAAGACCAGTGCGCGCCGAACAGCACCTGCCAAGAAGGCCTCTGCAACAGCGCCCAAAAAGACCGCGGCTGCACCAAAAACAGCACGCCGCGCGAAACCTGCTGCCGGCAATTATCAGCAAGGCAAGCGGGTCTGGCCGGACTGATTCATCCAGTTTGCCAGCAACCTGATTCCCTCACCCTATCCCGCCGGAGGGCGCATAGGCTGGCAGCAAATGCTTGACAACGCCCGCACCACTGGTTGATAAAAGACGCCATGTCAGCAAACAACGGGCAAACCTACACCCCGCCGGCAGCAATGCCGGAATATCTGATCCGGCATACAACCTTGCGGCAGCTGCAGATCTTCGAGGCAATCGTGCGCCTGGGCAGCTTCACGCGGGCAGCAGAGGAACTCTTCCTCACGCAGCCGACTGTTTCCATGCAGACCAAGAAGCTTGCCGACTCCATGGGCCTGCCCCTGTTTGAGCAGATCGGCCGCAACGTCCGTCCGACCGAGGCCGGGGAGGAGCTCTACCAGTCTGTGAGGAGCATGTTCCAGACGCTTGCCAACCTCGAAATGAAGATGTCCGACCTCAAGGGCATCCGTCGGGGCCGGCTCCGCCTGGGTGTCATCACGACGGCCCAGTACTTTACGCCCGAGGTCCTCGGCGAATTCTGCCAGCAATACCCGGGAATCGAGGTCGCGCTCAAGGTCTCCAACAGGGAGCGTGTCATCGAGCGCATCAACTCCAACGAGGATGATCTCTACATCATGGGCCAGACGCCCATGGACCAATCCGATATCGTCGCCTATCCCTTTGCGCCGAATCCTCTCGTTGTGATGGCGCGCAAGGATCATCCACTGGTCAGGGAGAAGGATATTCCACTTGCGCGCATTGCCCAAGAACCCCTGATTCTTCGCGAGCCGGGTTCCGGCATCCGTGACGCAACCCAGCGGCTTTTCGAGAAACACGGACTGCGCCCGCATGTCCGCATGGAACTCGGCAGTAACGAGGCGATCAAGCACGCCATCGTTGGCGGACTGGGTATCTCGGTCCTCTCGTTGCATACGCTCGCGCTCGAAGGAGCCAACGGACCTGTCTCACTGCTCGATGTCGAGGGTTTTCCGATCATGCGCAAGTGGTACATGGTTCACCCGAAGGGCAAGGAGTTATCGCTCGTGGCCAGGGCCTTCCTCGATTTCGCACTGAAGTTCGAACCGCAGATGCGTGCACGCCTGCTCGAGCAGTGGCCTGAGCTGGCCGATGATCTCAACAAGACTGAGAAGCCTGCCGTAAAAGCCTCGCGCAAGAAGAGAAGCTCCAGAAAGAAACGCGCCTGAGTCCAGCCGGACAGACAGGCCCTCGCTACAGTCTCAGCGGTGATGCAGCCGCATCTGGCGTGTCTTCTCGACCATGCGCCAGGTGGAGAGATTGTTGTTGTAGTGGGACACAAGGTTCAGCGGCACCCAGATCACGTCATGGGATTCATCGTTCCCCGGCACTGGTAGCCGGTCATCGATCTCGACGAGGAAGCGGATATCGAAGTGGTTGTGGCGGGGATCGCCGTGCATGGGTGGAATCGTGTGGATGTCGAGATCGAAGATGCTGCCGTCAACAAGTCGAATCTCCTCGGGCGCTATTCCTGTCTCCTCGTGGGTTTCGCGCAGCGCGACACGCAGGATGTCAGCGTCACCGTCTGCATGCCCTCCCGGCTGGAACCACTGGTCGTGCTTGCGATGGTGCATCAGCAGTGCCTTGTCGCGCCCCGGATTGACCACCCACGCCGAGCCGGTGACATGGCCTTCCTGAAGCTCCCTGTTGAAACAGTCCGGATTGCGCTCGACGAAAGCACGCGTGCGGCTGATATAACCGGCTTCCACGTTGAAGCGCGTGTTGTGCTGGTCGAGAAGTGCGAGGAGTTCGCTGCGATGCATGGCTGAAAATGCTCGCTATGTGCCCGAGGGTGTCTGAATGGCAGCGAGCGCCGCAGCCGCAGCCTCGTCGATATCTGCCTCGCTGCCAGCGAGGGTCAGACGGCCGAATGCACCCACCGCTCGAACGTCGATGAGCGTGATATTGGCAGCCTTCTCGGCCTGGTTGGCGGCATAAACGATATAACCGGCAGGGTCGGTCTCGAGGATGAACATGCTCTGGCCCGGCAGGATCATCGAGCCGCGCCGGTCCTGGCGGTTGATCAGGACAGTGTGATCCGGAGTCATGCCGCGGATGATCTCCTGCCAGGCGACGCGCGGAGCCTCCCGGTCCGAGACCTGTGCTCCCATGCTGTCGAGCAGGATGCGGCCTGCTTCGACCACGTCACTCTGGTCGCGCTGGTGAATGACCATGGAGCCGTAGGCGCGCTCGACCACCTGCTGGGCGAGGTGAACACGTGTCGCCTTGAGCGCCCTGTCGGTGAGCCTGTGGACGGCCATGCCCGGTGAAACCTCGATCCACAGGCAGGCATCCCCGGGAACCGGCAGAAAGCCCTGCGACACGGTCGCCATGTAAGCAGCAAGCTGCGGCTGGAGCGAGTCGATGTAGACGTATGTCCTCAGGGAGATCATCGGCGATCCGTTCCCGCTGCACCGGCCATCGACACCCTCTGCACAGGCCGCGTTTGCAGCATGCAGCAGGAATCAGATTGTCGGGTTGTCTGTGGGTGCATGGTAACTACTGCTCGCTGATCAGGACTGCGTCTCTGCAGCATCGGAAGGGGCATTGCGGCCTGCTTCTGCATTGTCTTCGGTGGCGTCCACCAGGGTGAAGGCTTTTTCCAGGGCTTCCTGGCGCGTCGCCAGTATATGTTCTTCTCCGATCTGGTCAAGCAGTCCGAGCTTGCCGAGCCGTTTGCGCACCTCGTCGGTCATGCCGACGATGAAAACGGGACGCTGCTGCTCCTTGTCCTCGAGAATCAGTTTTTCGATGGACAGTGACGAGGAGACGCCCAGCGAGGGGACCTCCGTGAGATCCACGATGAGGACCTCGTGACCTTCGAGTACGGCATACTGGCGTGAGATGGTCTTGGCCATGCCGAAAAAGAGGGGGCCGCCTAGCGACAGCACCAGAATCTTGCCATTGGCACGCTGTAACAGCGTCTGCTCGTCCCAGTCCAGGTCGGCGTTGCGGCCGTGCTGGAATGTTTTGACAGAGTCGCTCTGCAGTTTTGCCATGCGTTCGATCGTCAGCAGGTTGGCGATGAAGACGCCGATGGCGACAGCAGCAATCAGGTCGACGAAGACGGTGAGGGCGATCACACCATACATGATGGCCGTCGTTTTCCACGAGACCCGGTGTGCGCGCTTCAGAAATGACCAGTCGATGATGTCGACACCGACCTTCATGGCGATACCGGCCAGTACGGCCAGCGGGATTTCGGCCGTGAGGTCGGCGGCCCACATGACAACGATGAGCAGCAGCAGGGCGCGTGTCAGGCCCGAGAGCGCAGAGCGGCCCCCTGTCTGGATATTGACGACTGTACCCATGGTGGCGCCGGCGCCGGGGATGCCGCCGAAGAGACCGGATGCGAGGTTGCCGATGCCCTGGCCAACGAGTTCCTTGTCGGCATTGCTCTCCTTGCGGGTGAGGTTCTCGGCAATCACGGACGTCAGCAGGGCATCGATGCTGCCGAGTACCGCCAGAACAGCCGCATCGAACACCATGACGAGCATCTGGTCAGTCGTGAATGACGGCAGCTGCAATTCGGGCAAGCCTGTCGGAATGGGACCGATGCGGCGGATATCGACCTCTGTCAGGAAATAGAGCGAGATGAGGGTGCCGATGATCAGGGCCAGCAGTTGCGGCGGGATGAAACGGCGGAACCTGTTCGGGAAGAAGACCAGCAGGACGAATGTCATGAGTGCCAGGCCTGTCTCGATCGGCTGGATGTTGCCGAAGAGTTCCTGCAGAGAGCTGAATGTCCCGATCACGCCACCCGGCGGCGTTGCCTGGCCCAGGAAGGGGCCCAGTTGCAGAACGATCAGTATGATGCCGATGCCAGTCATGAAACCCGACACCACGTTGTAGGGCATCAGGGTGACGTAGTTGCCGAGCTTCAGGGCGCCGAACAGCATCTGGAAGAGGCCGGCCATCATGACGACCGTGAAGGCCATCGCCATGCCGTTCTCTGGATTGGCTGCCACCAAATTGGCGATCACGGCGGTCATGACCACGGTCATCGGGCCTGTCGGTTCCGAGATCAGGGTCGGAGTCGATCCGAAGAGTGCAGCAAAAAGCCCCACGAGCACAGCACCATAGAGGCCGGCCGCAGGTCCCGCACCGGATGCGACACCGAAAGCCAGCGCCATGGGGAGCGCGATCACAGCCGCAGTGACACCGCCGAAGAGGTCGCCACGCAGGTTGTCGAACCGGATCTCGTTGAAGACAGGCATGCGGCTGCTTACTGGTTGCTGGAGAAGGTGTATTTATAATGATAAGCAGCAGCGGATAAAAGCAGATAGTTTCGATTCAACCTATCGATTATTGTCTATGGAAAGAACCGCCATCCCCGCTTGTAAAATCGCGTCGGGGCAAGCTGCAGTCTGCCGGCCGTTGAGTTGCCGGGCACGAGTCTTTAGAATAAGCCTCTTTTCATGTGGCCTCTCGTATGGGCCACCACTGGAGTACCCGGAATGCCTCAGATTACACTTCCCGACGGTTCTTCCCGCACTTTCGACCACCCTGTTTCTGTTGCAGAGATCGCGGCCGATATCGGTTCCGGTCTTGCCAGGGCGACGCTTGCCGGCAAGGTGAATGGAACGCTCGTTGACGCTTCGCACGTCATTGACGGCGATGCCGAGGTTGCCATTGTCACCAGCCGTGACGAGGAAGCACTCGAGCTGCTGCGCCACGATGCCGCGCATGTCATGGCCCAGGCCGTTCAGGAGCTCTACCCGGGCACCCAGGTCACGATCGGGCCGGCCATCGAGAACGGTTTCTACTACGACTTCGCGCGCGAGGAGCCTTTCACACCGGAGGATCTCAAGAAGATCGAGCAGCGCATGCACGAGAT
>JASFPB010000072.1:0-8464 GCA_050116235.1 Chromatiales bacterium
TGCCGGGACCTGCCTCGACAACATGACCGATACCCTCCTGTTTCATGGCCTGGATCGTCTCAACCCAGCGCACCGGCGAATAGAGTTGCTCGACGAGTCGCTTGCGGATCATGTCGGGATCGGTCTCGGCAGTGACTGATACATTGTGCAGTACCGGGATCTGCGGTGCCGAAACAGGAATTTCCCCGAGCTCTTTGGCAAGTTTTTCCGCAGCCGGCCGCATGAGCTCACAGTGGGAAGGAACACTGACCGGGAGTTCAACGGCGCGTTTAGCGCCCGCAGCCTTTGCCGCCTCGATGGCGCGCGCCACAGCCTCCTTGTGACCAGCGATGACAACTTGGCCGGGGGAATTGAAATTGACCGCCTGTACTACCCGGTCTGCCGCCGATGCAGCACAGACATCGATCACGGCCTGGTCCTCGAGACCGAGAATAGCCGCCATCGCGCCTGTCCCCTCGGGGACAGCCTCCTGCATGAGACGGCCGCGCTCTGCAACCAGCCTGACGCCATCGGCAAATTTGATCACACCGGCGCTGACAAGTGCGCTGTACTCTCCAAGACTGTGGCCGGCCATCATGACGGGAGTCGCTATGCCAAGCTGTTCCCAGACTCGCCATACGGATACTCCGGCGGCAAGCAGCGCCGGCTGGGTATTTTGCGTCTGGTTCAGGTCCGACTCGGGACCTTCCGAGACCAGGTGCCAGAGGTCGAGACCGAGTGCATCGGATGCCTCTTCGAAGGTTTGCCTGACAGAGGGATACTCACTGGCAAGCTCACCGAGCATGCCGACTGACTGCGAACCCTGACCGGGAAAAACAAATGCGATTTTCTGTGTCATGAGTCTCCGTGTTCTCCTAGTACTTGAGCAGCACCGAACCCCAGGTAAAGCCCCCGCCAAATGCCTCGAGCAGCAGGGTTTCACCGCGCTGGATGCGACCGTCCCTGACAGCTGTATCCAGCGCCAGTGGTACCGAGGCTGCCGACGTATTCCCGTGTTCGTCCACGGTGACGACGACATGGTCCATGTTCATGCCGAGCTTCTTCGCAGTCGCCTGGATAATGCGGATATTGGCCTGGTGTGGAACAAGCCAGTCAACATCGGATTTCTGCATGCCATTTGCATCAAGCGTTTCATCAACGATGCGACCGAGGGTATTGACTGCCATGCGGAACACCTCGTTGCCACGCATCTCGACAGCAAGGTCCTCGAGACCATTGCCGAGGCCACCCGGCACATGCAGCAGATCCTCGTAGGCACCGTCGGCATGCAAGTGCGTCGAGAGAATGCCTGGTTCGTCGGAGGATTCGAGGATCACGGCACCGGCGCCATCACCGAACAGGACGCAGGTGGACCGGTCGTTCCAGTCGAGCAACCTGGAGATGGTCTCGGCACCAACCACGAGAGCACACCGCGCGGTTCCGTTGCGGATAAACTGATCGGCAACACCCATTGCGTAGACGAAGCCGGTGCAAACCGCCTGCACGTCAAATGCCGCACAGCCGTGAATGCCAAGGCGACGCTGCAGCAGGCAAGCCGTCGAGGGAAATATCTTGTCTGGCGTCGTAGTTGCCACCACGATCAGGTCGATGTCAGCGGCCGTCCTGCCTGCAGCCTCCATGGCGTTTTTCGCCGCGACTTCTGCGAGATCGCTGGTCGCCTGGCCGTCGACAGCGATGTGGCGTTTTTTGATGCCAGTGCGCTCCTGGATCCACTGGTCAGAGGTGTCGACGATTTTCTCCAGATCCTTGTTGGTGAGGACCTTCTCCGGAAGATAGCTGCCAGTTCCCGTGATGCGCGAATATGTCATGCCTGCTCTCTTGCTGCGAGTTGTGCTTCCACGTGCCTGGCGATACGGTGGGAAATATTGTTGTGAACTGCTTTCTTGGCAATACCTATCGCATTACCGAAAGCAAGCTGGTCTGCGCCACCATGACTCTTGATAACAACACCGTTGAGGCCAAGAAGACTGGCACCATTGTAACGGCGCGGGTCGATCTTTCGGGCAAATGCCTTGAGTACGGGCAATGCGAGGAGTCCAGCGAATTTCGTCAGGAGATTTTGCCTGAAACTCTCCTGCAGGAAATGACGGATCATCTTTGCTACGCCTTCCGAGCTTTTCAGCGAGATGTTGCCAACGAAGCCGTCTGCCACGACAACATCGACGCTGCCGTCGAAGATGTTGTCACCTTCGACGTAGCCGAGGTAGTTGAGGTCGCTCGCCTGGAGCAGCTCATGCGCTTTCTTGACCTGCTCGTTGCCCTTGATCTCTTCCTCACCAATGTTCAGCAGACCGACGCGAGGACGCTCGATCCCACTCAGCGCTGCAACCTGCTCGGCGCCCATGACGGCGAACTGGAAAAGGTGCTCCTCGCTCGAGTCGACATTGGCTCCGAGATCAAGAACCCAGGTCTGGGAGGCTGTATTCGGTAATGCCGTGATGATGGCTGGACGATCGACATGCGGCAGCATCTTGAGTACAAAGCGTGCTGTCGCCATCAGGGCCCCGGTGTTACCTGCACTGACGCAGGCATCTGCGTGACCTTCCTTTACGAGGTTAAGGGCAACACGCATGGAAGAGTCTTTTTTGTGACGCAGCGCCTGGGATGGCAATTCATCCATGCCGACCACCTGGCTGGCATGGTGAACAGTGATACGCGAATGTTCTCCGCCAAGCTTCTCGTTGATGGCTGTCTCATCACCAACAAGGATCAGCTCGACACCCGGATCGGATGCTGCGTACGCAATTGCAGCCGGAACGACTACGGCGACTCCGTGATCACCCCCCATTGCATCCAGTGCAATGCGTACGGGCTTATCCATCGGGATGAGAAAGTGTCCCGATCAGCCTTTGTTGATGACTTTGCGGCCGCGGTAGAAACCGTCAGCAGTCACATGATGACGCAGATGGGTTTCGCCCGACGTCTGATCGACGGAAAGCGTCTCTTTTTTCAGACCGTCGTGAGAGCGGCGCATGCCACGCTTCGACGGTGTTTTGCGATTCTGTTGTACAGCCATGGTCCTCTCCTGCAGAGGTAAATCAATCGGTTTTCTTCAAGCGCTCAAGCGCTGCAAACGGGTTCTCGCGCGGTTCATCGACGGAGATCTCCCCATCATCGAAGGCCGGCGCCTCGCACTGATCATGTAGTGCTACAGCTGGCAATGCGAGCAAGAGCTCATCTTCGACCAGGTCGAGCAACCTGATACTGCCCTCCTCCGCCAGCAACGGTTCGAGAGACTCGTCAACTTGCCCGGCCTCGTCATATCCCTGAACGACAACGAGCCTGAAGCCGCTGTCGACCTTGAGCGACATCTCCTCAAGGCAACGCTGGCATGTCTGCCACAGCGTCGCCACGACGCGCCCCTCGATCAATGGACGCCGGTACTGATCCCGAGAAAACAGAAACTGGTAATCTGCGATTCCCTCCGTACGACTCAACAGAGGTGAGAGGCGGGGCAGATCGCCCAGCTGCACAGAACCGGAAAATGCCTGTTTTTGCTCGGAAACCCGCCAGGGGTCGACGATTTCCGGACAGCGCGATGACATAAGCGCGCAATTCTATTTCGGAAGCGTCCGGATGTCAAAAATTCCTGCCTATCTGGCTGAAATTCCGACAAAAGCGGGAAGACCAGGCCATGGCGACATCCAGGTGCCGGACTGGGTGCTTTTCGCAGAGAATCCCGGATGGGGTTGCAGGAATGCAGAGAGGCGAAGCAGGGTGCGCCAGCCAGCGAAGGATCAGCCTCCGACAACAGCCAGCAGAACACCGGCAGCGACGGCTGAACCGATCACCCCGGCGACATTCGGACCCATGGCATGCATGAGGAGGAAGTTGTGCGGATTGGCCTTGAGACCAACCTTGTTGACCACGCGGGCCGCCATGGGTACCGCGGAGACGCCGGCTGCACCGATGAGGGGGTTGATCTTGCCACCACTGATTCTGTGCATCGCCTTGCCCATGAGGATGCCTGCAGCCGTACCGATTCCGAATGCCAGCGCACCCAGCGCCAGGATACCCAGCGTCTCCACGGAGAGGAATTTCTCAGCCGAAAGCCTGGAGCCAACGGAGAGCCCGAGGAAGATCGTGACAATGTTGATGATTTCGTTCTGGGCCGCATTGCTGAGGCGCTCGACGACCCCGCTCTCTCGCAGCAGATTGCCGAACATCAGCATGCCGATGAGCGGTGCCGCGGACGGCAGAAACAGGATACAGAGTATCAGCACTGAAAACGGGAAGAGGATTTTCTCGGCCTTGCTGACGGGTCGCAGCTGGCTCATCTGCACCTTGCGTTCTTTCTCTGTCGTCAGGAGCTTCATGATGGGCGGCTGGATAATCGGCACGAGCGCCATGTAGGAGTAGGCGGCCACGGCGATCGCGCCAAGCAGGTCCGGTGCCAGCTTCGAGGCAAGAAATATCGCCGTGGGTCCGTCTGCGCCGCCAATGATTGCGATGGCCGAGGCATCGGCGACCGAGAAGTCGAAGCCCGGCAGCAGGTTCAGCGCCAGCGCACCGAGCAGGGTCGCAAAAATCCCGAACTGCGCTGCCGCCCCAAGCAGCAGTGTCGAGGGGCGGGCAATCAGTGCGCTGAAATCGGTGAGGGCGCCAACACCCATGAAAATCAGCAGGGGTGCAATGCCGCTGCCGATGGCGACACTGTAGAACTGGTAGAGCATCCCGTTGGAATAGCCCAGGTCCGCGGCAAGGTGGTCTGCAGCCTGCTTCAGGGCCGCCGGTGCATCACCCAGCCCTCGATAGATCTGGTCGACGGGCACATCGAGCAGTCTCGCAAGGGCGATTTTGTGTGCCTCCGGACCATAATGCATGAGTTGCTCGATGGCGCTCTCTGCAAGGCCGGCAACAGGAATGTTAGCGAGGATCGCACCGAAACCGATCGGCAAGAGCAGGAGCGGCTCGAATTTCCTGACAATGGCAAGGTAGATGAGGCCCCCGCCGACAACCATCATGAGCAGCTGGCCCCAGGCGAAATTGGCAAGCCCCATGGATTGCCAGAGCGCGTTGAAACCGTCCATCAGGCAAGGGTCACCAGCGTATCGCCGACCTGCACGGAATCCCCTTCCCTGACATCGACCGATGCGACCGTGCCGGCGCAGGATGCCCTGACCTCGGTTTCCATTTTCATGGCCTCGAGGATCACGATAACCTCCCCCTCGTTCACCGCCTGTCCGGGAACGACATTGATCTTGTAGACGTTACCGGCGAGTTGCGCATCGATTGTTGCACCACCTGTGGCTACGGGTGCCGGTGCTGCAGCGGGGGCTGCCTGCACAACCTCGGTGATCTCGCCACCGGGCGTGACGACCACATTGTAGCTGACGCCATTGACACTGACGGTATATGCCTCAGGACCTTCGGCTGCCGGTGCGGGAGCCTTTGCGGGAGAGGCTGCCGGTGCGAGATCATCTGCCGAAGGCACGGGCTCGAAGGCATCCGGATTACCGCGGTTCTCGAGGAACTTCAGGCCTACTTGCTGGAACTGCGCGTAAATCAGCACATCGTCATCGATATTCTCGGCCAGCTTGATATTCTTTTCGGTGGCAAGCCCCTTGAGCTCTTGCTTGAGTTTCTCGTACTCGGGTTCGAGCAGATCAGCCGGTCGGCAGGTGATCGGCTCCTTGCCCTCGAGCACACGCTCCTGCAGCTCCCTGTTGACGGGGGCTGGTGTCGCTCCGTATTCACCCTTGAGAATACCGGCGGCCTCCTTGGCAATGGTCTTGTAACGCTCGCCGGTAAGGACATTGAGGACCGCCTGTGTACCTACAATCTGGCTGGTCGGGGTGACGAGGGGAATGAAGCCCAGGTCCTCGCGGACGCGCGGAATCTCCTTGAGAACGTCGTCGAGCTTGTCGGATGCGCCCTGCTCGCGCAGCTGGTTCTCCATGTTGGTGAGCATACCGCCGGGCACCTGCGCCACGAGAATTCGGGAATCGACGCCTTTCAGCGCACCCTCGAACCTGGCGTACTTCTTGCGCACCTCGCGGAAGTAGCTGGCAATCTCCTCGAGCAGGTTCAGGTCGAGACCCGTATCACGCTCGGTATCCTCGAGAATCGCGACGACAGATTCTGTCGCGGAATGGCCGTAGGTCATGGACATCGAGGAAATCGAGGTATCGAGCATATCGATGCCGGCCTCGGCCGCCTTGATGTTGGTGGCGGTGCTCATGCCGGTCGTTGCATGCGATTGCATCGTGATCGGAATCTGCACGGCTTCCTTGAGCTTGGAGACCAGCTCGAAGGCCACGTAGGGCTTGAGCAGCCCGGCCATGTCCTTGATACAGATAGAGTGGCAACCCAGGTCCTCGAGCTGCCTGGCCATCTCTACGTAACCGTCGACCGTGTGCACGGGACTGACCGTGTAGGAGAGAGTTCCCTGGGCATGTTTTCCCGTCTTGATGGTTGCCCTGATCGCGGTCTGCAGGTTGCGAACGTCATTCATGGCATCGAAGATGCGGAAGACGTCCATACCGTTCTCCGCGGAACGCTCAACGAAACGCTCGACGACATCATCAGCATAATGCCGGTATCCGAGCATGTTCTGGCCACGCAGCAGCATCTGCATGCGCGTGTTGGGCATCGCCGCCTTCAGAAGGCGCAGGCGCTCCCACGGATCCTCTCCCAGAAAGCGGATACAGGCGTCAAATGTTGCTCCTCCCCAGGTCTCCAGGGACCAGTAGCCTACTTTGTCGAGTTTTTCGGCAATGGGCAGCATGTCCTCGATACGGACGCGGGTTGCAAGCAGTGACTGCGAGCCGTCGCGCAGGACGACATCGGTGATTCCTAGTTTGTTTGCCATGGTGGTCGGCTCTACTTATGGTTATGACGATAGGCGGCAATTGCAGCTGCAATCACGGGCACGACAGTATCGACTGCATTGCCCTGGCCTGTGGCCGTCGGCGGGGTACCGGGTATGGCTGGCGACTCGCCGGCATCAAATATATTTGCCAGTGCGCTCATAGTTTTCATTGCAAATACCAATACAACGAGGAACAGGAAGACGCTACCCATACCCAGTCCGAGAAGTTTCAGGCCTTCCAGCATCATCTCGTTATTACCCATAGAGCACTCCCCGAAAATCAGATGTAGCGAACCTCGAGAATCTCGAATTCGCGTTTCCCACCGGGGGTCTCGACGACGGCCACATCCCCCTCCTCCTTCCCGACCATGCCGCGGGCGATCGGCGAATTCACCGAAATCAGTCCTTTCTGGATATCCGCTTCGTCTTCGCCGACGATCTGGTAGGTCAGCTCTTCATCGGTATCCATATCGACCACGTCGACAGTTGCGCCGAAAATCACGCGCCCCCCTGCATCCATTGTCGTGACATCGATGATTTCTGCATGGGCAAGCTTGGACTCGATATCCTTGATGCGTCCTTCGATGAAACTCTGCTGCTCGCGCGCTGCATGATACTCGGCGTTCTCCTTGAGATCACCGTGCGCACGTGCTTCAGCAATCGCCTGGATCACGGCCGGACGCTTCACTTTCTTGAGTTGCTCGAGTTCACTCCGCAGCGTCTCTGCACCACGAATCGTCAGTGGTATCTTTTTCATTGCCAGTTATCTTAAGTGGTCAGGAAACCGACTGGTGGAGTTCCCGCAGGGTACTGACACCGGTGTCGCCGCGCTTTTGCATGGCCATGCAGACAGCCTCGGCACCGGAGATAGTTGTCGTGTAGGCGACTTTATTTTGCAGCGCAGCATAGCGGATTTCTGCAGAATCTTCAATGGCCTGCTTGCCCTCGGTCGTGTTCACGATGAAGTCGATCTCCTCGTTCTTGATCATGTCGACGACATGCGGGCGCCCCTCGGGAACCTTGTTGACGCCGGTGCAGGCAATGCCGGCGGCATTCAGCACGCGTGTCGTGCCATGGGTGCCGAAGAGCTCGAAACCGAGTTCTGCGAGTGTGCGCGCAACCCCGACAACGCGACCCCGGTCAAGCTCGCGAACACTCAGCAGCGCCTTGCCGCCTTTCGGCAGATCCATACCTGCACCGATCACGGCCTTGGCATAGGCTTCACCGAAGGTCTTGCCAGTGCCCATGACCTCCCCTGTCGATTTCATCTCGGGCCCGAGGACCGTGTCCACACCAGGGAACTTCACGAATGGAAAGACAGCTTCCTTGACAGCGAAGTAGCGAGGCTTGCGCTCTTCCGTGATGCCCTGCTCGGCAAGTGAATGCCCGGCCATGCAGCGCGCTGCGACCTTTGCCAGCTGTACCCCCGTCGCTTTCGAGACGAAGGGAACCGTGCGCGATGCGCGCGGATTGACCTCGAGCAGGTAGATATCATCACCCTTGATAGCGAACTGGGTATTCATCAGGCCGATAACGTTGAGCTCGAGCGCCATCCTGCGGATCTGCTCACGCAGGCGATGCTGGATCGCCTCGGAGAGTGTGTATGCCGGCAGGGAGCAGGCTGAATCGCCGGAGTGCACGCCGGCTTGCTCG
>JASFPB010000073.1:0-8448 GCA_050116235.1 Chromatiales bacterium
GGTCTTCGCCTTGCTCTTCTTGAGTAGCACGTCCTTGACAACCTTGCGGCAAATCTTGGCAATCTCGCGCTCGAGATTACGTACGCCGGCTTCACGGGTGTAGTAGCGGATGATGTCACGGACCGCATCCTCGCTGATGTCGAGTTCCTTCTCCTTGAGTCCGTTGTTCTCCTTCTGCTTGGGAACCAGGTAGCGCATGGCGATATTGGTCTTCTCGTCCTCCGTGTATCCGGAGAGACGGATGACTTCCATGCGGTCGAGAAGCGCAGGCGGAATATTCATGGTGTTCGCCGTGGCGACGAACATGATCTCGGAGAGATCGACATCAACTTCCAGGTAGTGGTCCTGGAAGGTGTGGTTCTGCTCGGGGTCGAGGACCTCCAGCAGGGCCGAAGCCGGATCTCCACGGAAATCCATGGCCATCTTGTCGATCTCGTCGAGCAGGAACAGTGGATTGCGCGTTCCGATGCGGCTGAGGTTCTGCACGATCTTGCCCGGGAGTGCACCGATGTAGGTGCGGCGGTGACCGCGGATCTCGGCTTCGTCACGCACGCCGCCGAGTGCCATGCGCACAAACTTGCGGCCGGTCGCCTTGGCGATGGACTGGCCAAGCGAAGTCTTGCCGACGCCGGGCGGTCCGACGAGGCAGAGGATCGGGCCCTTGAGCTTGCGGACACGTTGCTGGACTGCCAGGTACTCGAGGATGCGCTCCTTGACCTTCTCGAGGCCATAGTGATCGGCGTCGAGAACGCCCTCGGCCTTGCCGATATCGTTGTTGACGCGCGAACGCTTCTTCCAGGGGACGCCTGTCAGCGTATCGATGTAGTTGCGGACAACGGTTGCCTCTGCCGACATCGGCGACATCATCTTGAGCTTGTTGAGCTCGGTGACTGCCTTCTCCCTGGCCTCTTTCGGCATGCCCGCCTTTTCGATGCGCTCGGTCAGCTCCTCGATCTCGTTGGGCGCATCTTCCATCTCGCCGAGTTCTTTCTGAATGGCTTTCATCTGCTCGTTCAGATAGTACTCGCGCTGGTTTTTCTCCATCTGCTGCTTGACACGGCCGCGGATGCGCTTCTCGAGCTGCAGGACGTCGTTTTCCTCTTCCATCTGACCCATCAGATGTTCGAGGCGCTGTTGCACGTCAGGGATTTCCAGCACGCGCTGCTTCTCGTCGAGTTTGAGTGACATGTGCGCGGCCATGGTGTCTGCCAGGCGGCTTGCATCATCAATACTGGCAAGCGAGGTCAACACCTCGGGCGGAACTTTCTTGTTGAGTTTGACGTACTGGTCAAACATGGAAACCGCAGAGCGCATGAGAACATCGCTCTCGCGCTCGTTGATTTTCATGGTCTCTTCCATGCGCTGCGGCGAACTGCGATAGAAATCCTCGGTCTCGACGAAATCGCCCACGTGCACGCGATAGGCGCCCTCGACAAGGACTTTCACGGTACCGTCAGGCAGCTTCAGCAACTGCAGGATATTCGCCAGGGTTCCGATGTCGTACATCTGGTCGGGACCCGGATCATCGACATCGGCACTGCGCTGGGCGACAAGCAGGATCGGCTGATCGTTCTGGGTAGCGTAGTCGAGAGCACGAATCGATTTCTCCCGGCCGACGAAAAGTGGAATCACCATGTGCGGGTAGACGACAACATCGCGCAGCGGCAGTACCGCAACATCTGCTGGTAATTCGACAACACCGCCCTTGGATTTATGTTTTGCCATGAAGCACTCTCTTTAGTTCGACCCCGGCATTCGCCGGGGCCTTGTGATGAAGAATCAGGCGCACCGCGGGGACGTTGCGATGCCTGAATGCCTGGTCAGTCAGATGCAGCGAGCTGCTGTTCGCCGCCTTCAATGATGATATAGGGGTCTGTGTCGCCGGATACAACCGTCTCGTCGACCACGACCTTGGAAACATCATCCATGGAGGGGAGGTCATACATGGTATCGAGCAATATCTGCTCAAGAATCGTGCGCAGGCCGCGAGCACCTGTCTTGCGCGCCATGGCCTTGCGGGCAATGGCATAGAGCGCATCTTCGCGAATCTCGAGGTCGGCACCTTCCATTTCGAAGAGGCGCGCGTATTGCTTGGTCAGGGCATTTTTCGGCTCGGTCAGAATCCGGACAAGCGCCTCCTCGTCGAGTTCCTCGAGGGTAGCGACAACCGGCAGACGACCAACGAATTCCGGGATGAGGCCGTACTTGATGAGGTCTTCCGACTCCACATCGGCGAAGATTTCACCAAGATTCTTCTCCTCGTCCTTGCTGCGAACCTCGGCCGAAAAGCCGATACCACCCTTCTCGGAACGGTCACGGATGACCTTGTCGAGCCCGGCGAAAGCGCCACCGACAATGAAGAGGATATTGGCCGTGTTGACCTGCAGAAACTCCTGCTGGGGGTGCTTGCGCCCTCCCTGCGGCGGGACCGAGGCGACAGTGCCCTCGATGAGCTTGAGCAGCGCCTGCTGCACACCCTCGCCCGAAACATCGCGGGTGATGGACGGATTGTCGGACTTGCGCGAAATCTTGTCGATTTCATCGATGTAGACGATACCCCGCTGCGCCTTTTCAACATCATAGTCGCACTTCTGCAGCAGCTTCTGGATGATGTTCTCGACATCCTCGCCCACGTAACCTGCTTCGGTCAGCGTGGTCGCGTCGGCGATGGTAAAGGGAACGTCGAGCAGGCGGGCCAGTGTCTCGGCCAGCAGCGTCTTGCCTGAGCCGGTAGGCCCGATCAGCAGGATGTTGCTCTTGGAGATCTCGACCTCGTCCTTGCGACTGGAGGTCGAGGAGAGTTCCAGGCGCTTGTAATGGTTGTAAACAGCAACAGAGAGCACCTTTTTGGCGCGCTTCTGGCCGATGACATACTCGTTGAGCGAGTTGTTGATCTCGTGCGGCTTGGGCAGCTCCTTCTCGCCCTCGGTCGCAGTTCCCTGGATCTCTTCGCGAATGATGTCATTGCAGAGCTCGACACACTCGTCACAAATAAAGACCGATGGGCCGGCGATAAGCTTGCGTACCTCGTGCTGGCTCTTTCCGCAGAAGGAGCAGTAGAGAAGCTTGTCGTCACCGGAATTCTGTTTGTCGTCGCTCATGCAAGGAACCCTGAATCGTGTCTGATACTCGTTACTGCCTTGAAATTTATCATATCGAATCCCAGCAATATGGCAAGCACTGCTCTACCGCGTTTGAGATGCGGAATTGATTCAGGACAAGTTGTTGAAAAAAATAAAAAACCCGCAATATGCGGGTTTTCTGTTCTACGCCGTGGCGCTCAGGCGGGCCGATGCGAAAGAACCTCGTCGATCAGGCCGTACTCTCTGGATGTCTCCGCGCTCATGAAGTTGTCGCGTTCCGTGTCCTCGCCAATCCTTTCGAGGCTCTGGCCCGTGTGGTGCGCGAGGATACCGTTGAGTTTTTCGCGGATCAGCAGTATTTCGCGCGCATGGATCTCGATATCCGTGGCCTGCCCCTGGAATCCACCAAGTGGCTGGTGGATCATGGTACGCGAGTTGGGCAGGCAGTAGCGTTTCCCATTCTCTCCCGCTGCCAGCAGGACGGCGCCCATACTGGCAGCCTGGCCGATGCACATGGTGCTGACGTGGGGACGTATGAACTGCATGGTGTCATAGATCGCCAGCCCTGCCGTGACAGAACCACCCGGGGAGTTGATGTAGATATGAATGTCCTTGTCAGGGTTTTCCGACTCGAGGAACAGCAGTTGCGCAACGATGAGGTTTGCCATGTGATCTTCGATCGGGCCGACGATGAAGATCACGCGCTCCTTGAGGAGTCGGGAATAGATATCGTAGGCCCGTTCTCCGCGGGATGTCTGTTCCACGACCATCGGCACCAGACCGATGTTGCTTGCGTCCTGTGCCCCGTTGATGATCTGGTCACGCATCTGCTGGTTCTCCTGTTGTCGGGCTGTCAAGCCAGCTCCTGAAAAGATGATTGCTTGTCGACCACGTTAACCTGACTGGTAACCCAGTCAACCACCTGATCTTCAAGGACAAGATTCCGGACCGGGTTGAGTCTTTCATTATCGGCGTAGTACCACTCCTTGAGTTCCTGGGGGCTCTCGTAGGAGGCTGCAAAGTCGTCAATGGTCGAGCGCACGCGCTCCTCGTCCACTTCGATCTTCTGTTCATCGACAATTGCTGCGACCAGCATCCCGAGCTTGACGCGCCTTTCCGCCTGCTCCCTGAAGATATCGAGCGGCAGGTCGACGCTGCTCTGGCCCTGCATCTGCTGCTTTGTCTCTTCCTTGAGGCGCTGTGCCTCCGAGTCAATCATGGCCTGCGGCACCGTGAATTCGTTGGTCTCAAGAAGCAGGTCCATGACCTTCTCCTTGTTCTGCGATCTGAGTTTCTGGCTGAGCTCTCGCTCCATGTTCTCGCGGATATCGGCCCTGAGCTTGTCGAGTCCGCCCTCTTCGACACCGAATGCCCTGGCAAACTCTTCGTCCATCTCCGGAAGCACGGGTTCGGCCACCTCGTTGACTGTGATCTCGAACGTCGCCGGTTTGCCGGCCAGGTTCTCGGCCTGGTAGTCATCGGGGAAGTCGACATAGATGGTGCGATCCTCGCCTGCAGTTGCGCCGAGGATGCCCTGCTCGAAACCCTCGATCATGCGTCCGGAGCCGAGTTCGATGGGGACATTCTGGGCTGAACCACCCTCGAACTCCTCGCCATCGACCTTGCCGATGAAGCTCACCGTGACCTGGTCGCCATCCTGTGCAGCACGTTCGACTTTGCTCCAGGTCACGCGCTGCTTGCGAAGCTTCTCGAGCATTTCGTCCACGTCTGTGTCAGCAACCTCTGCCGTGGTGCGCTCCAGTGTTGCGCCGGTAATGTCGTTCAGTGCCACCTCGGGGACGACCTCGAATTCCGCGGTGTAGCTGAAGCCGCTCTCGTCGTCCTTCACGTCGATCTTCGGCTCACCCGCCGGATTGAGCTTCTCGCCGGAGGCTGCTTCATAGAAAGTCGACTGGATCAGTTCACCGTAGGCCTCCTGGCGTACATGGTCACCGAAGCGCTGCCTGACGACCTTGAGCGGAACCTTGCCGGGGCGGAAACCATCAAGACGCACCTGTTTTGCAATAGTGCGCAGCTTGTTGTCGACGATCTCGTTGACTTTTTCCGCCGGCAGCTGGACTGTCATCTTGCGCTGCAGGCCCTCGAGTGTTTCTACGGAAACTTGCATGAAATTCTCTCCGGCAGTCGGACTGCCCTGTCTCTGAATCGATATGGTTAGGTCGGGTACTGGTGCGAAAGGAGAGACTCGAACTCTCACGGGTTACCCCACTGGAACCTAAATCCAGCGCGTCTACCAATTCCGCCACTTTCGCAAAAGGTCGCACATTATAGCGAAAAAAGCGCCTGTTTGAATCGAAAACAGCTGATTTTCAGAGGATCAGATGACTTTGGAGAAGCGTCCGCCGGCACTCTCACCGAGGTAGGCGTCGAAGACCATGCAGATATTACGGATGAGGAAGCGCCCTTTCGCCGCGATCTCGATATGCCTGTCACCAAGCCTCAACAGTCCATCCTGGGCCATTGCATCGAGTCGCTCGAGCTCACTGGCAAAGTGATCATGAAAGTCGATATCCCACTCTTCGCCCAGTTGCTCCATGTCGAGCCGGAAATGGCAGATCAGGCGCGTGATGACCTCCCGGCGCAGGCGGTCTTCACGGGTCAGTTCCAGACCTCGCTGGATGGGCAGGCGCCCCGCATCGATCGCAGCATGGTATTCATTGATATCGCGCAGGTTCTGGTTATAAGTGGGTCCGACCATGCCGATGGAGGTCACGCCGAGACCAACGAGATCGCAGTTACTATGGGTCGAATAGCCCTGGAAGTTACGGTAGAGGGTCCCGTCGCGCTGGGCCTGCGCGAGCTCGTCGTCGGGGCGTGCAAAATGATCCATGCCGATGAAGAGATAGCCGGCATCCGCAAGCGTCTCCGAGACCATCTGCAGGATATCGAGCTTCTCGGATGCCGACGGAAGGTCCTCCTCGTTGATGCGCCGCTGGGGCTTGAACATTTTCGGCAGGTGCGCGTAGTTGAAGACCGACAGGCGATCGGGCCGGGCCTCGAGCACGGCTTCGAGCGTCGTGCGAAAACCCTCGACGGTCTGGAAAGGGAGTCCGTAAATGAGATCGATGCTGATGGAGCGAAAGCCCTCGTCACGCGCGGCGAAAAGCACGGCCTCCGTGATCTCCCGTGACTGGATACGGTTGACGGCTTTCTGCACGCGTGCGTCATAGTCCTGCACGCCGAGGCTCATGCGGTTGAAACCGATTTCTCGCAGGAGCTTGACGGTTTCATGGTCCGCCTCGCGCGGGTCGATCTCGATGGAATATTCACCCGTGTCGTCTTCGCGCAGGTTGAAGTGCTCACCCGTGACGCGCATCAGGTCCGTCATCTGCTGTGGACTCAGAAAGGTGGGCGTGCCACCACCCCAGTGCAACTGATCGACCGTGCGGCTTTTGTCGAAGAGCTCGCCCTGCATGGCGATCTCGCTGAAAAGCCGTTCGAGGTAATCCCCCGCCCTGCTTCTGTCCTTGGTGGCAATCTTGTTGCAGGCGCAGTAGAAACAGACGGTGTCGCAGAACGGGATATGAAAATAGAGAGAAAGTGGATTGCCGCTGGCGTTGGAGTCGAGCGCCGCCTTGCGGTACTCCTCTTCACCGAAGGTATCGGTGAACTGTACCGCCGTGGGATAGGATGTATAGCGCGGCCCGCTCTGGTCGTACTTTTGGATCAGGTCGAGATCAAAGACGAGGCGCTGGTCGTCGGCTTCACTCATGGTTTCGATGCCCTGTCTGCTGGAAGGGAGTTTCGCTGATCTGTTTCCGGGACATCTGGAACGTTATTTCTCCGGCGCGGGGCAGCGCCGTCTGGATAGACGGCAGCTCATCGACGTCGAAGACCGCTTTTTCAGCAGTATCGAGACGTCTGATTATTCCTGCGTGTGACAAGGACATAGGATTTTTTGTTAACGGTTTTCGACCAACTGTTCGCGGGTCAGCAAAAAGACGCCATCCCCGCCATGCTCGAAATCGAGCCAGACGAAAGAATATCCCGGGAAGCGCTCGAGCAGAAATTCTGCTGATGCGCCGACCTCGAGGATCATGATACCACCGGGCGCAAGGTAACTCCCGGCACTCGCAAGGATCCCTGCAACGATATCCATGCCATCCTCTCCTGCCTCGAGGCCAATCCGGGGCTCGTGCCTGTACTCGGCAGGAAGGCTTTGATATTCACCGCGGCTCACATAGGGAGGGTTTGAAAGGATCAGGTCGTACTCCCTTCCGGCAGGAATCGCATCGAAGAGATCAGATTGCATGACCTCGACACGCTGTTCCTGGTGGTGCTTTTCGATATTCCTGCGCGCCACCTTCAAGGCTTCTGGCGAGATGTCGACAAGATCGACCTCGGCGTCAGGAAACTCCATTGCAGCGGCAATCCCGATACAACCGCTTCCAGTGCAGAGATCAAGGATGCGGCCAACCCGGTCGTAGTCGATCCAGGGATCGAAATGATTCATGATCAGCTCTGCGATCGGTGAACGCGGCACGAGCACATCCCGTGTGACCTCGAACTCGAGTCCGGCAAACCAGGCCTTGCCCGTGAGGTACGGCGCCGGGACGCGACTGCTGATGCGCTCCTCGAAGAGCGACACGATGGCACTCTTTTCACTCTCCGTTATCCTGCAATCGAGATACTCGCCCGGCAGGGAATAGTCGAGCCGGCAGGCATGGAGCACAAGTTGCAGCGCCTCATCGAGCGCATTGTCGGTGCCATGACCGAATACCAGCCCGTGGCGCCCGAATTCGCTCGCTCCCCAGCGGACCATGTCGCGCAGAGTTTCCAGGTCACTGGCAGGGTGCGCCCTCTTTTCCGGTTCTATCATCTCTTCATTACAACAGCTTTTTTCAACCGAGCCCGCGGTCAAGTGCCGCGATCAGGTCCTCGACATTCTCAAGGCCAGCGGAAATCCGGACGAGTCCCGGTGTGATACCGGCCCTCGCTTTTTCCTCGTCGCTGACGCGTCCATGTGTAGTGGTTGCAGGATGCGTAATGGTGGTCTTCGTATCGCCGAGATTGGCCGTGATCGACATCAGCCCCTGACGATCGATGAGGTCCCAGGCCGCCTGCTTTCCGCCCTTGAGTTCGAACGAGAGAATACCGCCGGGCCCTTGCTGTTGCTCCCGGACGAGGGAGCGTTGCGGATGGGTCGCAAGTCCCGGAAAATAGACATGCTCGACTGCAGGCTGATCGACTAGCCAGTCGGCGATCACCTGTGCATTACTGCAATGGCGCTGCATGCGCACTTCGAGGGTTTCGAGTCCCTTGAGGAACACCCAGGCGTTGAACGGACTCATGGTCGGTCCTGTCGTTCGCAAGACACCATAGACCGCCTCGCCAACGTTCTTGC
>JASFPB010000074.1:0-8400 GCA_050116235.1 Chromatiales bacterium
GAGGGGAGCGACGGCCGACCGACCCCATGTGCCGCCGGCAAAACGCGCGTTCTGCCAGAACCAGAGTCCCAGCGCAATCAGGACCAGTGACAGCATGGCGTAGAGCAGGCTCTGCTGATCGACCTGCTGGGCGAGCACCCAGATCAGCCAGGCAGCCGTCGCGTAGAGCGGAAATGCCAGCACCTGCTTGACGCGCTCCATCCAGGGGCCTGGCCTGGGCAGTATGGCCGAAAGCCCGGGCCAGAGACTGATCAGCAACCACGGCAGGGCCATGCCGAACCCGAGGCTGAGAAAGACCGCCATGCTGATCCAGGCAGGCTGGCTGAGTGCATAACCCAGCGCGGTACCCATGAATGGCGCAGTGCAGGGTGTCGCGACAATCACGGCCAGTACGCCGGTTGCAAACGAGCCGAGTGACGAGCGTTTGGCAGTGATGCCCTGACCGATCCCCATCCAGCGCTCGCCGAATGACCACACACCCGAGAACTGCAGTCCCATCGCGAAGATCAGCCAGGCAAGCACTAGCACAAAGAGCGGCGATTGCAGCTGGAAGCCCCAACCGATGGCTTCGCCGCCGGCTCGCAGAATCAGCAGAGCGCCTACGATCAGGGCGAAGCTGATGAGGACGCCCGCGGTAAAAATGATGCCGTTGCGCGCCGCCAGCCCGGGTGATTCGGCAGCGGTCTGCACGATGGAGAGCGCCTTCAGCGACAGGATGGGAAAGACGCAGGGCATCACGTTCAGCAGCAACCCGCCGAGCAGTGCAAAGGCCAGGATCAGCCAGAGTGGCTGCGATGCAGGCGCGGCAGCAGGCGTGCTGCTGATACCGAAGGCACGCGTGATGGCGCCGTCCGGCAGCTTTTCCGTGAAGACCACCACGCCTGTCAGTGTCTCGAGCGAATGGCTCATGAGATCGCCGCGCGGAATGCGGATGGTGAGTTGCTGATCATCCAGGGACCAGTCTTGCGGGGCTGCATGTTCCGCCACGCCGTAGTTGTCCGCGTAGAAATAGGTATCCCCGATTTGCCCGGTCAGGTCACTGCTGAACCTGATGGCAAGCTCGATCCTGTCGGGTTGCACTCGAATGCTGCTGTTCCAGGGGGATGGTTGCGGGATCAGTTGCTGGGCTGCCAGGAAGCGCGAATGCCACTCCGAGTACCGGCTCTGGTCTGCAGGCGCAACGGGCAGCGTCAGGCTGAATGTGCCCTCTTCCGGTATGCACTCCTCCTTGCAGACCAGCCAGTCTGCGCGCGCATTCAGCGTGACCACGTCCGGGGGAAGACTATCGGGTGCTGTCATGCGTACGAGCAGCCAGGATTCGTTGCTGTAGCCGTAGTTCATCAAGGGGCCGACGGGCAACCGTTCCGGGTAGGGCCAGTGAATGGCGCTGGCCTCGAAACCGGCAGGGAGTGTCCACTGAATGGTCGGCGGGTTGCCGGAATCGCCCGGGTTCTTCCAGTAAGTGTGCCAGCCTTCGATGATGTCGAAATGCAGTGCCACCCAGAACGTCTGGCCGGGTTCGATGCTTGCCTGGTCGCTGACCAGCGAGGCGCGCACATGCGGCGTCTCGACCACGCCCGGTGCGGCGACCACCCCGGATGACAGGCAGAAGAGTGCCAACAACATCAGCAGCGGCGCCAGTCGCCTGGTCCGATGATGTCCTCTCTCTATCGTCATGAGGCTCCCTGGTCGGCTTTAGTCGCCTTATGGTGGTGTGTCATTGCATTCAACGGAAAGTTCCACATGACAAAGCGCTTAATCTGGACAAGTCGGAATGGGACCTGATTGTCCGGACAGAGGTAGATCAGAGACAGGATCAATTGAGCCTGCAGGATATTTTCAGATTCCGCCCTGGATCTCTACTCTGAAATCATTGATTGCTCTCTGCCATCTCGGCGCGTCGCATCGGCATCAGGTCGATGCGGCCGTAAATTTCATCGAGGTCGAGCGCGTTGTCCCGGTATTTCACCCCGCCATCCTTGCCAATGAGTACCACGCCGGTTTTCGTGTTCCGGAAATACTCCTTTCTGATGACCTGGTCCAGTACTGGCGACAGGTCCGCATCGAGGTTGCTGAGTATGTCGGCATCACTCAGCAGGAACCACGCGATGTGCCGCTCATCGATATCCGCGTTGTCACGCTCGAGGCGTTGCAAGATATCGGGTTTCTGCTCTGCATCCACGCTGATCAGGATGATCCGGTGTGTCCACTCGAGGATATCGAGATTTTCAAGGCGCTTGACGTTATCGGCTTGCGCGCATGCAAGAAGGAATAGACAACTGAAGATAGCTGCTGAACGGTAGGGCATCGGTGTGTTTCTCCTGCCTTTCAATCGAAGAGTGCACAATGGCAGATTATGGATTTGAAAAAACTAATTGTTCACTCTACTCGGAATCGAGTAGAGGCCAATGGTTCAGGCTGTACAAAAAGTGGTGGTCACTCCGAAAGCCTTTGCGAGGGACAGTGGCGATACGTCCTTATCTCACTGATTCTATTGACATACCAGGTCAATGAGCACTAACCCCTTATCTGTATTGCATTTTCACTCTGAGCCCAAACAAGGATGCAGAAATCGTCCTGTATGCGACCCCTCCACCCCGGCAACATCCTCCGGCGTCCCCGTCGCAATAATCTCCCCACCCTGGTTACCCCCCTCGGGCCCCAGGTCGACAATCCAGTCCGCTGTCTTGATGACATCCAGGTTGTGCTCGATGACGACAACCGTGTTGCCGTGGTCGCGCAGGCGGTGGAGGACTTCAAGGAGGTGGCTGACGTCGTGGAAATGCAATCCTGTTGTCGGTTCATCGAGAATATAGAGCGTATTCCCCGTATCCCGCTTCGACAGCTCCTTCGACAGCTTCACGCGCTGTGCCTCGCCGCCTGAGAGCGTGGTGGCGTTTTGGCCGAGCGTAATATAGGAAAGCCCCACGTCCATCAGCGTCTGCAGTTTCCTGCGAATCGCCGGGACGGGCTGGAAAAATTCCAGGCTCTCCTCGACAGTCATGTTGAGGATTTCGTCGATGCTCTTGCCCTTGTACTTCACCTCGAGGGTTTCGCGGTTGTAGCGCTTGCCCTTGCAGACGTCGCACTGGACGTACATGTCCGGCAGGAAGTGCATCTCGACCTTGATGACGCCGTCGCCGGCGCAGGCTTCGCAGCGGCCGCCCTTGACGTTGAAGCTGAAGCGGCCGGGCGTGTAGCCACGCGCGCGTGATTCGTGCGTGGCGGCGAAAAGTTCGCGGATCGGCGTGAAGATGCCGGTATAAGTGGCCGGGTTGGATCTTGGCGTCCGGCCGATGGGGCTCTGGTCGATGTCGACGACCTTGTCGAAATGCTCGAAGCCCTGGACCTCTTCGTAGGGTGCGGGTGTCAGCGTGGTCGCGTTGTTGAGTCGCGTCGCGGCGATGGGGTAGAGAGTGTCGTTGATCAGCGTCGATTTGCCGGATCCCGACACGCCGGTTACGCAGGTCAACAGGCCCACGGGAATATCGAGCCGGACCTTCTTGAGGTTGTTGCCGGTCGCGCCGGTGATTGTGAGTACCCGCTTCGGGTCCATGGGTGTGCGCATGCGCGGGACGGGAATCGTCCGCTTACCGGAAAGGTATTGGCCTGTCAGCGACTCCTCGCAGGCCGCGATCTCTTTCGAGGAGCCCTGGGCGATGATCCGCCCACCGTGCACGCCGGCGCCAACACCGATGTCGACGACGTGGTCGGCCGTGCGGATCGCCTCTTCGTCGTGCTCGACGACGATGACGGTATTGCCGAGGTCGCGCAGGTAGTGCAGCGTCTTCAACAGCCGCTCGTTGTCGCGCTGGTGCAGGCCAATGGAGGGTTCGTCGAGTACGTACATGACGCCAACCAGGCCCGCGCCGATCTGGCTGGCCAGCCGGATGCGCTGCGCCTCGCCGCCCGAAAGAGTCTCGGCGCTACGCTCGAGGCTCAGATAGTTCAGCCCGACATTGACCAGAAAACTGAGCCTCTGGTTGATTTCTTTCACGATCTTGTCGGCAATTTCGCCTTTCTTGCCGGGAAGTGACAGCTTCTCGAAGAAATCAAGCGCCGCGTCCACAGGCATCACGGTGATGTCCGGCAACACCAGGCCTCCAACGACCACGTGGCGCGCGGCCTCGTTCAGGCGGCTGCCATGACAGTCGGGGCAGGGCTGGGTCGAGACGTAGCGTGCCAGCTCTTCCCGCACGCTGTTCGATTCGGTCTCGTGGTAGCGCCGCTTGAGATTGTTGACGACTCCCTCGAACGGCATGGTCTTGGTCACCGTGCGGCCGCGTTCGTTGCGGAAGGTAATCTCGACCGCTTTGCCTTTCGTCCCGTAGAGCACGATCTCCTGCGCCTGCTTCGGCATCTCCATCCAGGGTACGTCGAGATCGAAGCCATGGGCCTGTGCCACGGCTTTCAGTATCTGAAAGTAGTAGCTGCTGCGCTTGTCCCAGCCCCGGATCGCGCCGCCGGCAAGGCTGACCTCTTCGTGCGTGATGATCTTGGCCGGGTCGAAGAACTGCTCGATCCCGAGACCGTCGCAGGTCGGGCAGGCGCCAATCGGGTTGTTGAACGAAAAGAGGCGCGGTTCCAGCTCCTCGATGCTGTAGCCGCACTGCGGGCAGGCAAAGTTGGCCGAAAAGACCATCTCCGGCAGCTCGCCGGCCATGTCTGCGACGCGCGCCACGCCATGCGCCAGGTTCAGCGCCGTCTCGAAGGATTCGGCCAGGCGTTGCTGCAGGTCGCCGCGCACCTTGAAGCGATCGACGACAACCTCGATGCTGTGTTTCTTGTGCAGCTCGAGCTCGGGCGGCTCGTCGAGTTCGACGATTTCGCCGTCGATGCGCGCACGCAGGTAACCCTGGGCATGCAGCTCTGTCAGCAGCTTGTGGTGCTCGCCCTTGCGTTCGCTGACAACGGGCGCCAGCAGCATCATGCGCGTGCCCTCGGGCTGCGCCAGCACATGATCGACCATCTGGCTGACGGTTTGCGCCTCGAGTGTATCGCCGTGATGCGGGCAATGCGGCGTGCCGGCACGCGCGAACAGCAGGCGCAGGTAGTCGTAGATCTCGGTAATGGTGCCGACCGTCGAGCGCGGGTTGTGGCTGGTCGTCTTCTGCTCGATGGAGATCGCCGGCGACAGCCCCTCGATATGATCAACGTCGGGCTTCTCCATCATGGAAAGGAACTGGCGCGCATAGGCCGACAGGGACTCGACATAACGGCGCTGGCCCTCGGCATAGATGGTATCGAAGGCGAGGGACGACTTGCCCGAGCCGGAGAGCCCCGTGATGACAATCAGCTTGTCCCGCGGCAGCTCCAGTGAGATGTCCTTGAGGTTGTGAGTGCGCGCGCCGCGGATCGCAATGGTGTCCATGAGGCGTTTTCAGTCAAAAATTCAGGGGAATCGGTTACTATACGACCTTTTGTAAGGCAGCGCCAAAACCCGCATTGACCAAATGGGAAAGCGCACTACGGCCCGTCGAGGGCCACGGATTCCGACGTTATACACTGCATGAACAGACACTCAACGGATCGCATGTCTGCGACCGAAAAACGGGCCACTTTCTCGCTAGCCAGTATCTATGGCCTGCGCATGCTTGGCCTGTTTCTGATCATGCCGGTCTTCGCGCTCTACGCCGAAGAGCTCGCGGGCGTGACGCCGCTGCTGGTCGGGCTTGCCATCGGCATCTACGGCCTGACCCAGGCGCTGCTGCAGATTCCCTTCGGCATGCTGTCGGACAGGATCGGGCGCAAGCCCGTGATCGTCGGCGGACTGATTCTCTTCGCCATCGGCAGTATCGTCGCGGCCATGTCCGAAAGTATCACGGGCGTCATCCTCGGCCGTGCGCTGCAGGGCAGCGGAGCCATCGCGGCCGCCGTCATGGCGCTCGTCGCCGACTCGACGCGCGAATCTAACCGCACCAAGGCGATGGCGCTGATCGGCATCAGCATCGGCATGGCCTTCATGATCGCACTGGTCGCAGGCCCCCTTCTCTATAAAAGTATCAGCGTGCCTGGCATGTTCTGGATGACGGCCGTGCTCGCGGTCGCGGGAATAGTCGTGATTCTCTTCGTGGTGCCGACGCCGGAGCAGAGTACCATCCATCGCGACGCCGAGGTCGTCTCGGGGCAGGTCGGGCGCGTGCTGCATAACATCGAGCTGCTACGGCTTGATTTCGGCATTTTCGTGCTGCACCTGATCATGACGGCACTCTTTCTTGCATACCCGTTGCTGCTGCGCGACATGGGCGGCATCGCCAGCGAGGATCACTGGACCGTCTACCTGCCGGTGCTCGTACTGTCGATCATGCTCATGGTGCCCTTCATCATTTTTGCCGAGCGCAAGGGCAAGACGAAACAGGTTTTCCTCTTTGCCATCACGGCGCTGGCCGTCGGCCTCTTCGGTATCGGCGAGCTGGCCAGCAGCAAGTGGGGACTGGTCGGCTGGCTGCTGCTCTTCTTCGTGGCCTTCAACCTGCTGGAAGCGTCTCTGCCGTCGCTGATCTCCAAGATCGCCCCGGCCGACGCCAAGGGAACAGCCATGGGCGTCTACTCGACATCACAATTCGCCGGGGCCTTCCTAGGCGGTGCCGCCGGCGGCCTGGTGCACCAGCAGTTCGGCGCACAGGCTGTGCTCTTATTCAGCGCGGGCATGGCGGTGCTCTGGCTGCTGTTCGCCGCCAGCATGAAGTCGCCGGAGCCGCTGAGGCCACGCCTGGTCAACATTCGCAACATGACCGGGAGCAGCGGTGAAATCAGCAATATGCTTCACAAGATTGCCGGTGTCCGCGAGGTAGTCGTGGTCCCCGACGAAGGTGTGGCTTACCTGAAAGTCGATTCGAAAAAGCTCGACAATGAAGCGCTGGAAGCAATGGAGGCTTCCGCGTAAACTGGATCAAATCATCTGGAGAACAACATGGCATCAAGAGGCGTAAACAAGGTCATTCTGGTCGGCAACCTGGGAAAAGATCCCGAGGTTCGTTACATGCCGAACGGCAACGCCGTGGCCAACATCACAGTTGCCACCAGCGAAACATGGAAGGACAAGAACACTGGCGCTGATCAGGAAAAAACAGAGTGGCACCGGTGCGTAGCATTCCGCAAACCCGCAGAGATCATCGGCGAATACATGAGGAAGGGCTCGAAAATCTACATTGAGGGCAAGCTGCAGACGCGCAAGTGGCAGGATCAGCAGGGGCAGGACCGCTACACCACAGAAATCGTGATCGATCAATTCCAGTTTCTCGACAGTCGCGGTGGTGGCACCGCACCGATGGGTGGTTCATCTGAAGGGAAAGGCTCTTACGGCGGAGGCGGAGACAACGGCTTCTCCCAGCAGCCCTCGCCACCTGCAAGTGATTTCGAGGACGATATCCCCTTCTGAACAAACCAGTCGACAACAGCCCTTAACGAAAAGGACCGGCAGGATTATTCTCCGGTCCTTTTTCTTGCCCGGCGTTTTGTAGCAGGCAGTGAAGCTGACAAAACCCGGCCTGGCTACTCGATCGGGTAGAGGATTTCGTTACGCCGCAGGAACCAGGGTTTGAAGGGGGCGTCATAGCGCGCCCAGACCGCCGGACCGACCGGCTCGAGTTGTCTCTGCGCCATCCACGCCTCGAGCTTCGCCAGATGTTCGCGATAGGATTTCTCGCTCCAGGTTCCCGAGTAACGCACAACAGCCATGCGCCTGGCCGGCATCTCCCGCAGACTGATTTCGGAATCCAGCGGCTGCGGCAGTGACGCCAGGTCGTAGCCCGAGGGCATCATGAAACTCACCACCCATCTCTCGCCGAGGGGTTCCTGGGCGACGGGCGCTGTCATCGCGATCTTCTGCCCCGCTGGCTCTTGTGACACAGGCGCGGTCATGGCGATTTTCTCCTGCGGCCTGTTATTACCGCTGATATAGCGGAAAAGCCTGTTGAAAGCAGCGCTGCCGGCGTCCTCCAGCTCCCCCTCGACGATCGTTTCAGCGACGACCAGGGGTGCATAGTCACGGATCTCGAAGCCGTTATCTTTTGTGACAAGAGTGTATTTCGCTTCTTCGGTAGCCATGGCAGCCGGTACCGGGAGGATCAGCAGCATCGCAAAGATGCCTGCAAGGGTGGTTTTCATGCTGTCAGCATAACGAGTACAGCGTGTGGATACCAACAAGATTACTTCAAAACAAGGCTCCTTGCGGATATCGATGATTCTCATGCCGCTTCTTCCGCGGATGAGGGGGCGCGTGAGCCAGCTCCGGACTCGAGGCCACGCCGCTTCCAGACGAGGTAGATAGCGGGGATCACGAAAAGAGAGAGGAGCGGCGCCGTGATCATGCCGCCAATCATCGGTGCTGCGATGCGCTGCATCACCTCCGACCCGGTCCCGGTACCAATGAAGATCGGAATCAGACCGGCAACAATC
>JASFPB010000075.1:0-8358 GCA_050116235.1 Chromatiales bacterium
AGCCGAGCCACTCCAGAACCACGTAGACCATACCGTAGGTCACGAGCGCCGCGAAGGAACCGATGGCGATCATGCGCCCGAGGTTTTGCGCCGCTGTCTCCTTTTTAAGCCACTGCAGTGATAACGACTGGTTGATCGTCTCGAGGTAGTGAAACCCGACCGACATGATCACGGTCGTGACGTAAAGACCGAGGACACTCGGAAACATCCCCGTAATGGCGACCCCGATGCCGAGAACCAGCAGCGAGAGCACGGCAAGTGTCTGTTCGCGCACCAGCAGCAAGACGAAGACGACAGTAAACGCCAGGAAGCCGGGAATCTCGCGAAGACTCTGCAGGATGCCGATTTCGACGCCCGTGAAGCCGGCACGTTCGATGACGAAATTATTCAGTAACGCCTGCCAGGTTCTGAACGCCAGAGGCATGGCCGCCGCCAGCAGAAAGAGGAAGAGTTCCGGTCGATCGGCGAGTTCCTGACGCAGTCGCTGGAGCATGTCAGCGTCTTGCAATCCCGGCGAGATGGCCGTTCACCAGTTGGAGCAGGTCACCGGCTGCCAGCTCGATCTCGAGTCCCCGTCGCCCGGCACTGACGTTGATCTTCTCGAAGCCGAACGCCGAGCGATCGAGGTAAGTCCTGAGTCGCTTCTTCTGCCCGAGCGGGCTGATACCACCAACGATATAGCCCGTGACCCGTTCAGCCGCCGCTGGATCTGCCATCCTGCATTTCTTGGCCCCTGCTGCAGTGGCGAGCGCCTTGAGATCAAGCTGCGAATCGACCGGCAGGACAGCAACCACGAGCTCCCCGCTCCCGGCCAGCTCCACGAGCAGTGTCTTGAAGACGCGCGCCGGTTCGATACCGAGCATCTCTGCTGCCTCGAGCCCGTAGGAGTCGGTATTCGGATCATGCGCATATTCATGCACGCGAAACGGGATTTTCGCTTTCTCGGCCAGTTTGATGGCAGGGGTCATCTCGCTTGACCTGCTTCTTCCGGAAGAAGTCCCGAATGATATGCCGAAGCCTCCTTTCATGCAATAAACCACTGTTTTGAATGGGGAAATAGTGATCTGCGGGAACTATTACCCAGCAAACCAGTCAGAAATTATGAACATTAGCAAACACTGATACAGGAGATCGTAATGACTGGTTTGATTCCGAACTTTCCGTACAACGGTGTCGTCACTGTCAACCGTGTGATCCTGAAGAAGGAATACAGTGCCGACGACCTGCAGGAACGTGTCGCAGAGCTCTGCGAAAACGTTAAAACCTACCACTCGGAAACCGGCTTCGTCGGAGGCTTCGTCGCCATGAACAGTGGTGATATCTCCAATGAGGGATCCACCATCGGGCAGGCTGTCGAGTCGGAATTGAAGGACAGAGAGGCGCTGATCGTCACGTTCTGGAACAGCATGCATGACCACGAGCAGTCGCACCGCTCCGAAACCTTCCAGCCGCTGTTCAGGCGCGTGCTGGAGTTGTGCGAAAACGGCAACGAGGAGATCGCCTACGAGATGCTCTGGTCCGGCAAGGCCTACTCGGCTGAGGAAGCGAGGGCCGCGCAGGAAGCCAAGGAGAAATATGCTGCCTGATCGCGCCTGGCGTCTGTTTGATCAACAGGGGCTCGGACGAGCCCCTTTTTCATGCTGCGGCAGCATTGATCAGGCAGGCATCGAGTGACAAGATGCCCAGCATGAATGAAGGAATTTCACCATGAAGCCGCTTCTTGTCTACCACGGCGGTTGCCAGGACGGTTTTGGTGCCGCCTGGGCCGTGTGGAAGAGGCACGGCGACAATTTTGACTACCACCCGGGCATTCACCGGGAACCGCCACCGGATGTCAGCGGGCGAGACCTTGTGATCGCGGATTTCTCCTACCCGCTCGATATCATGCAGCAGATGATTCCGGACGCCGACAGCATCACCATCATCGATCATCATCTCAGCGCCGCCAGGGAGCTTCAGCCGCTGCTCGACAATGGCGAGATAGATGGCATTTTCGACATGGGAAAATCGGGCGCCATGCTGACCTGGGAGTGGTTTCATCCCGGAGAACCGGCGCCACGACTGCTGGAATATATTCAGGATCGTGATCTCTATCGCTTCGTCCTGCCAGACAGCCGCGCGATCAGCTCGGCACTCTTCTCCTGGCCGCAGGATTTCGAAACCTGGGATCGCCTCATGAGCGGCGATCTCGAGGAGCTGCGCCTCGACGGCCTTGCCATCGAGCGCAAACATCAGCGTGATATCCGTGCGCTGATCAAGTCCGGAACGAGACGCATGCGGCTTTGCGGCCACGAGGTTCCGCTCCTCAACGTGCCCTTCACCATGGCCTCCGATGCAGGCAACCTGCTCGCTCAGGACGAGCCCTTCGCGATCTGTTACTGGGACGACAGTAACGGTCGGGTCTTCAGCCTGCGTTCCGCGGAACAGGGCGTTGACGTCTCGGAAATCGCCCGCTCTTTCGGCGGCGGCGGACACCGCCATGCTGCAGGCTTCCGCCTCTCGTTCGAGGAGGCGGAGCAGCTCTTCGAGGCAGACGACTGAAGCCGGCAGGGCCGTACGGCCAGCCGAGGCCGGTTCACAGGAAACTCAGGCCCTGCGCAAGGTAAGCAACGGCGGTTGCTGCAGCACCTTCCGCGTCCCCAGCACGCCGGACACGCCGACGATCAGAACACCGGCCACGACGCCTGCCAGCGGAATCCAGGGATTGAAACTGTAGTCGAACTGGAAGACATGCTCTGCAAAGAGCCAGGCCAGCGCGGTCGCAGTCACCCCTGCAAGCAGGCCCGCCAGTCCCCCGAGCGTCACAAATTCCGCCACGAGTCCGCGCATCAGTATCCCACGCTGTGCGCCAAGCGTCCTGAGTATCGCACTCTCGAAGCGGCGCTCATCCTGGGTTGACTGGATCGCTGCAAGTAAGACGGCGATTCCTGCCATGAGCGTAAAGAGAAAGATGAATTCCACCGCCAGCGAAACCCTGTCCATGATCGTTCTGACACGGGTCATGAGGGCACCCACGTCGATGATGGTGACATTGGGGAAGGCCTTCACCAGTTCCCCGAGTCGTCCTCTCTGTTCACTGTCAAGATAGATGCTCGTCACCCAGCTCGCCGGGTAGCGATCGAGCAGCCCCGGCGGCAAGACAGTGAAGAAGTTGACATTGAACGAATCCCAGTCGACCTTGCGGAGGTTGACGACGCGCAGGGAGACCTCGGAGCCGTTGACATCGAATGTCACGCTGTCCTGCATGCCGATGCGGAGCGATTCCCCGATGCCCTCCTCCAGCGAGAGCAGCGGCTGCCCCTGCTGTTCGCTGTTCCACCACTCACCCTCGGTGACGTGGCTCGCGGCAGGCAGTGCGTCGGACCAGGAGAGATTGAACTCGCGTGTCAGCAGGTGCTTCGCGCGTTCACCGTCGTAATCATCGGTAGAAACCGCTCTGCCGTTAATCTTTATCAGCCGGGCGCGAACCATGGGATAGATCCGGGTCTCCACGCCCTGGCCGGTGAAGAAATCGTTGATCGCCTCAACCTGATCACTCTGGATATTGATGAGGAAGTGATTGGGCGCATCCTCGGGCAGGCTTCCCTGCCAGTCATCCAGCAGATCGTTCCTGACGGTCGAGAGCAGCAGCAGCACCATGATTCCCAGGCCAAACGCAACAATCTGCATGACAGAGCCGGAGGGACGGCGTGCGATATTGGCCAGACCGAAACGCCAGGCGACACCAACACTGCCGCGAATAGTGTTGAGACCGCTGATCAAAAGCCGGGCACAGGCTGCCAGCAGCAGGAGCGTCAGAAAGATGCCAGAGAGCATGTAGACGACAAGCTTGAGATCTTGCGTCTGCCAGTAGAGCAACACGCCCATACTGAGCAAAACGCCAAGGGTGAAGAGCCAGCTGCTGACGCCGGTTCCGGCAACATCCTTGCGTAACACGCGCAGGGGCGGGACACGCTTGAGCGCCAGCAAGGGCGGCATGGCAAATCCGAGCAGCAGGATGATGCCGGTTGCGTAACCGAGCAGCAGCGGCTTCAGCGAGGGCGGTGGCAGCGTCGTGAGCAGCAGCTGGTCCATGAGCTGCGCAATCACGAGCTGGGTGAAGTAGCCAAGCAATGAGCCAAGCGTGCTCGCGATGAGCGCAAGCCAGAGCATCTCGAAGAAGAAAAGCAGGCTGATCCTGTTCTGGGTTGCCCCCATGGAGCGCATGATGGCGCCAGTGTCGAGGTGACGCTGCGAGAAACGACGCGCTGCCGTGGCGACTGCCACGCCTGCAAGCAGTACGCTGATCAGGGCGGCCAGGCCAAGGAAGGACTGGGCGCGTTCAAGGGCACTGCGCAACTCCGGTCTGCCCCCCTCCACAGTCAGCAGGCGTTCGCCCTCTCCCGGATTGGCCTCGAGCCAGCCGGCATAGTCGCGAATCAGCCCGGGCTCGCCGGCAAGCAGGAGATGATGCCTGACAAGCGAGCCTGTCTGGACCAGACCGGTTGCAGCCAGGTCCCCGATATTGAAGAGCAGACGTGGCGCAACGCTGAAAAAATCCCCTCCCCGGTCAGGCTCGTAAGTGAGGATGCGTGTCAGCGTCAGTGTGACCGAACCGAGTGTGACCCTGTCACCCGGCTCGAGGCCGAGTTCCTGGAAAAGCTTGGGCTCGGCCCAGGCTTCACCCTGAGCCGGTATGGCGGCAACCTGGCGCTCTTCACCGAAGAGGGTGTCACTGACACTGAGAGCCCCGCGAAGCGGGTAGCCTTCGCTGACCGCCTTCGCCTCGACAAGTTTCGGCTGTTCCCCGGCGATGATGACACTGCGGAAGCTGGTCGTTTTCGCAATCTCCAGGCCCAGTGCAGCTGCGCGCTCGCTGCGCGTCCCGGCAACGGGGCCGTTCGAGGAGATGACGAGATCGGCAGCAATCAACTCCGCAGCCTGCTGGTCCATCCCCTGCTGGACCCGGTCGATGAAGAAACCGACGGACGTGACGCTGGTTACTGCAATCACGAGCGCGATGGCCAGTATGCGCAATTCGCCACCGCGCCAGTCGCGCCAGAGCATGCGACGGGACATGGCAAGCAGGTTCTTCATGGACATCTCCCGTTGCGTATGAGGGCCATCGGCTCAGTTCTCATCATCAACCAGCTTTCCGCCATCGAGCACGAGTCTGCGCTGGCAATGCGATGCAAGCTGTTCGTCATGGGTCGCCATGATCAGGGTCGTCCCCTGCTCGCGGTTGATCTCGAACAACAGATCGATAATGCGCGTGCCGGTCTTCTGGTCGAGGTTGCCGGTAGGCTCGTCAGCAAACAGCAGTCTCGGTCGCGCTGCAAACGCACGCGCAATGGCACAGCGTTGCTGTTCACCACCGGATAGCTGATTGGGGTAATGGGTCAGGCGCTCGCGCAGGCCAACACGCTCGAGTAACGCGCTGGCAACCGCTCGCGGCTGCGGCTCACCGGACAACTCCAGCGGCATCATGACATTTTCGAGGGCCGTCAAGCCGTTCAACAGCTGGAAACTCTGGAAGACAAAGCCCACGAGCCCGGCTCGCAGCAAGGCCCGTCCGTCCTCGTCGAGCGAACCCAGGTCAGTACCGTCAATCAGGACGTTGCCGCTGGTCGGCACATCGAGACCGGCGAGAAGGCCGAGTAGCGTCGTCTTGCCCGAACCCGATGCCCCGAGGATTGCGACCGAGGTTCCTGCAGCAATCGAAAAATTGATACCATCGAGGAGCACGAGGTCGCCCTCGCTGGTGACGACACGCTTGCCAAGATCGATGGCCTGCACAAAATTTTCGGACCCGTTATTTTTCATGTCTCTTAAAAAGTTCCTGTTACTCGTTCTGCTTCTGGCACCCATCGTCCCGGCCACGGGTTTCTCCGGGCAGACAATCCTGATCCTGGGCGACAGCATCAGTTCTGCCTATGGTATCGACAAGGAGGAGGGCTGGGTCGCACTGCTGCAACAACGACTCGACAACCTGCACCCCGGCTGGCGCGTCGTCAATGCCAGCGTGAGCGGCGACACCACGCGCACCGGGCTCAACCGGCTCGCTCCTGCTCTCGATGAGCATCAGCCCGAAATCCTGATCGTGGAACTCGGTGGCAACGACGGCCTGCGAGGGCTGCCCTTCACCGAAATCCGCGAAAGCCTCTCTGCGATCGTCGAAACGGCCGGGGAGCGCGGCGTGAGGGTGCTGCTTGCAGGTATTCGACTGCCGCCGAACTATGGAGAAGCCTACAACAGCATCTTCAACGGGATCTACAGTGAAGTTGCAGGGAAATACGGCATTCCGCTGGTGCCAAAACTCATGGAGAAGGTGGCTGATTACCCTGAACTCATGCAGGAGGACGGTATCCACCCGACGGCCGATGCGCAACCGCAGCTGCTGGAGAACGTCTGGGTCGAACTCGAACCGATGCTGGAGTCGGTCAGCCAGGCGAAAGTGGAAGATTAACCACGAAGAACACAAAGGAATGCGTCCGTGTTTGACAGTTGCCTTTCCAACCCTCGTGTCCTTCATGTTCTTTGTGGTTGTTTCATCATGCACAGAACATTCACCACGAAGAGCGCAAAGGGCACGAAGCCAGTCAGGAATAGATCATCCTGAGATCGATAGACCTGGCGTTCTTCGTCTTCTTTGTAGTTGATAATCAACAGATGTTTGAAAAAGAGGACCTGCCGAAACTCGCGACCATGCAGATGCCCTTTGGCAAATACAAGGGACGCGTGCTAATTGATCTGCCAGAGCCCTACCTGCTGTGGTTCGCCGGCAAGGGTTTTCCGAAGGGTGAGCTCGGTCGTCTGATGCAGCTGGCGCTGGAGATCAGGATCAACGGGCTGGAAAAGTTGATTCAACCTTTTCGACAATCACCCTGATTAGAGGGGACGCAAAGGGCAGGAGATCTGCAAAGCGCGCAGAGTATGCTTGTTTGTCGTTGCGAAGGAGCGCAGCGACTGTGGCAATCTCTCGCCTGAAACTGGTGCCGGGCAGAACGCAGCGAAGAGGAAAACCGAAATCCAGCGGAAGATTCTGGATTCCCCCCTTCGCGGGAATGGCGGTATCAGTATGCGCAAACCGTCCTGAGTGAAGACCTGCTGTGTCGCTTGGGCCCATACTGACAAGCGCCAGGCAATCGCTAAACCCTTTGCGTGCTCTGCGGTTCTCCGCGACCCTTGCGTCCGGTTTTCAGCCTTTGCTTGCCTGCTCGATCTTTGCCCAGGAGTCGCGCAGCGTTACCACCCGATTGAATACCAGCCTGTCGCTGATTTCCGGATCACGGCTGAAATAACCCTCGCGTTCGAACTGGAAGCGCTCACCGGGTTGAGCCTCAGCGAGCAGGGGCTCGATCCAGGCACGATCAACCACGACGAGGGACTCCGGATTGAGGTGTTGCTTCCAGTCCTCGATCTCCTTGTCTGCATCGGGTGCCGGGTGATTGAAAAGCCGGTCGTAAAGACGAATCTCCGCAGGCACACCGAACTCTGCCGAAACCCAGTGAATGACGCCACGGATCTTGCGATCGGGCGGATTGACACCAAGAGTATCGGGATCGTAACTGCAGCGCAGTTCGACAATCTCCCCGTCCTCCCCCTTCACGACTTCGTCGGCGCGAATCACGTAGCTGTTGCGCAAGCGGACTTCGTCACCGAGCACGAGACGTTTGTACTTGCGGTTGGCTTCCTCGCGGAAATCCTCGCGATCGATGAAGATCTCGCGACTCATGCGGATCGTGCGACTGCCCCTCGACTCGTCCTTCGGATGGTTTGGTGCAGCGAGCTCTTGACTCTCTCTCTCCGGCCAGTTCGTGATAACAACCTTGAGCGGTTTCATGACGGCCATGCGACGCTCTGCATTGACATCCAGGTCCTCGCGGATACAGCTTTCGAGCACGCCCATCTCGATGCTGTTATCAGCCTTGGTGACGCCGATGCGACGTGCAAACTCGCGGATCGAGGCCGGCGTGTAGCCACGGCGACGCAGCCCCGCGATGGTCGGCATGCGTGGATCGTCCCAGCCATCGACAAGTTTTTCGCTGACAAGCTGCGTGAGCTTGCGCTTGCTCATGACCGTGTATTGCAGATTGAGCCGTGCGAATTCGATCTGCCGCGGATGACAGCCGACGCTGATATTATCGAGTGACCAGTCATACAGGGGGCGGTGATCCTCGAACTCGAGCGTACAGAGGGAATGGGTAATGCCCTCGATGGCATCGGAGATCGGATGCGTGAAATCATACATCGGGTAGAGGCACCATGCGTCGCCTGTCTGGTGGTGAATCAGGCCGCTGCGGATACGATAGAGCACCGGATCGCGCATGTTCATATTCGGCGACGCCATATCGATCTTCGCCCGCAAGACCCGGCTGC
>JASFPB010000076.1:0-8350 GCA_050116235.1 Chromatiales bacterium
TTCCCGGTTTTTTCGATCTCATGCTGGCGTATAACGAGGGGGCGGCTTTCAGTTTTCTGGCCGACCAGGACGGTTGGCAGCGCTGGTTCTTCACGGGACTCACGCTCGTCATCTCGATTGTGCTGTTTATCTGGTTAAGGCGGCTGCCCCTGTCACACCGCTGGACGGCCTTTGCGATTGCGCTGGTGATCGGTGGCGCTGTCGGGAACCTGATCGACCGGGTCGCCTATGGCCATGTCGTGGATTTTCTGCTGTTTTATATCGACCCCTGGTACTGGCCGGCTTTCAACGTGGCCGACAGCGCCATCAGTATCGGCGTTGTCGCACTCATCATCACCGAATTGTTCGGTCTCGACAGAAGGGGGGAGGCGACATAGAAATGGCGCAATTTTTCCAGATTCACCCGGAGAACCCGCAGCAGCGCCTAATCAGACAGGCTGTTGACGTTGTCCGCAGTGGCGGCATTATCGTCTACCCGACTGATTCCGGCTACGCGCTTGGTTGTGATATGAGCAACAAAAAGGCGAAGGATCGAATCCGGCAGATACGCCGTGTCGATAACAGTCATGTCTTCACGCTGGTTTGTCGCGACCTCTCCGAGATCTCGACCTATGCGAAAATCAACAATACCTACTACCGTCTGCTGAAATCGCTGACTCCTGGTCCCTATACCTTTATTTTCAAGGCGACAAAGGAAGTGCCGCGCATGCTGCAGAATCCGAAACGCAAGACGATCGGTATCCGGATACCCGACAACAGGATTGCACTCGCGCTGCTCGAGGAACTCGATGCACCCCTGTCGAGTAGTACCCTGATCATGCCGGGTGACGAGATCCAGCTTACGGATCCCTACGAGATGCGCCAGCTGCTCGAGCACCAGGTCGACCTCGTCATTGACGGTGGCTATTGCGGCATCGATCCGACAACCGTCGTGAATCTCGAGGAGGATACCCCGCACGTGTTGCGAGTCGGTCTTGGCGACCCGGCTGTATTCGAGGAGGGGTAGCGATGATCCGGATTCTGCTACTGATTCTGTCGAGCACTTTTTCTGCTGTCATCTCGGCCGATGTCGTCTCGACGCAGCTGAGCCCCTTTGATGGAGATGATCCCGTGATCCAGATGCATGGCGCTGTTGAGCTGGCATCGAAGAGCAGCGGTGGAGACAGGATTGGCAGTCTTTCGGCCCTCGCCTGGGACGAGGACGAGGGCGTCCTTTATGCGTTGTCGGATAATGCGCACCTCTATCGATTCGAGCCGGTTTTCGAGGATGGCAAGCTGGTTGCCGCCAACCTCCTGGACCGCGTCCGGCTGCGTGAGAGTGATGGTGACAAACTCAAGGGCAAGGAGAGGGATTCCGAAGGGATGCATGCCATGAACGGGCGCAATGGCAGCAAGGGAGATTCCGAGTTGCTCATTGCGTTCGAAAAGAAACCGCGTATCGACCGCTTCTCTGCCGAAGGCAGGCAGGTTGGTGAAGTCGAGCTCCCGTCAGCACTGACGGACATCAAGAATTACAGCGGAGCGAACCATGCGCTCGAGGCCGTGACATGGCATCCCGAGTACGGCGTCATGACCCTGCCGCAACGGCCGCAGGATGATGGCCACTATCTCTATTCGGCCGAAGGGCGAAAATGGCCCTATGCCATGACACCGCTGCGCGGTAACGAAGTGGTTTCACTCGAGACCATGCCCGGGGGCGACCTGCTTGTCATGGAGCGGCTCTATGAGCCCGGGGTTTTCGGTGGGGCCATCATCACCCTGCGCAGGGGCGTGATCGAGGGCGACAGCCTGAAGCTCTCGACACTGGCTGTACTCAAATCAACCGATGGCTGGACGCTCGAGAACTTTGAAGGACTCGCCCATCATGAGGATGGCCGCTATTTCATGGTCAGCGATAATGATGACAAGGTCTCCAGGCGTACCCTGCTGTTCTACTTCTCATTCAAATGACAGGATATCCGGAACAGCGTCTCCTCATCACAGGTAACAGCTCCGGACTGGGGTATGCGCTGACGCAGCACTATCTCGATCAGAACTGGCGTGTTTATGGCTGCAGCCGCAGAGGCTGTGACGGGCTCGGCGGATTTCTCAGCGATATGCGTTGCGACCTGACCGATCTGGAAGCAATTCCGCTCTGCCTCGAAGAGTTGCTCGGTACTGCAGAAAAACTGGATCTTGTGATCCTCAATGCCGGTATTCTCGGCGGGATCCGGGATATCTCTGAAACACCACTGGCAGATATCCGTCATATCATGGATATCAATGTCTGGTCGAACAAGGTGATTCTCGACTGGTTGATTCATTCGGGGCCGGGTGTGGCGCAGATCATCATGATCTCGTCCGGCGCATCCGTTCTCGGCAACAGGGGGTGGGGTGGTTACGCACTCTCCAAGTCGGCCCTCAACATGCTGGCGAAGCTCTACGCGCATGAGATGCCCGATACCCATATCGTCTCGCTTGCGCCGGGCCTGATCGATTCCGACATGATGACTTATCTCTGCGAGCAGGCCGACGCTGACAAATTTCCTGCGCTCGAGAGGCTGCGGAAAGCACGTGGCAGCGAGGCCATGCAGACACCCGCAGAGGCAGCAGAAAATATCGCTTCTGTGGTAAAGGAATTGCGCAGGTTCGAGAGCGGCAGTTTCATCGATATCCGACAGATTCTCGCACCGGATCTCTACGCCTCCCTCTACCTGAAATAATCATCGCCCCGGATTCGGTGACCGGCGAGGCAGTTCTCCGGCACGGCCTGCAATTGCGGGCTCTGCAGGCCCGGGGGCTTCATTGCGTCGTGTTGTTTTCGCGCATCTCGCTTCGCAGCCTTTCGACGAAGTCTGTGGCTTCTTCCTTGCTGATGCTGCCATCCGTGTTGGTATCCATCGCCTCGAACTGCCTTGCCGCGGGCGCCTGGAATTCCTCAAGACTGATGCTTCCATCCTTGTTGCTGTCATAGTGATGCATGAAGGCATCACCGGCAAAGATTTTTTCCGTGGTTTCGGCCAGTGCGCTACCGGCCAGCAGCATGGCTGTCAGAAATGGTGCAATTTTCATCGGGAGCTTCTCCATGACAGCGGCCAGTATAGAGCAGCAAGGCGAAGCAGGCGAGAAAGGCGAGCGGCATTGCGTTAGACTAGGGCTGCAAATGGAAAACCGATATTCTCTCGCAATGAAAGTCCTGTTGCTGTTGCTCATACTGTCGCCTCTTCTGATTTCAGGCTGTTCGTCAAGCCCGCCACGCAACGTAAATAATATCTGCAGCATCTTTGACGAGAAGGGTGGCTGGTACGATGACGCAAAAGATGCCAGCGAGCGCTGGGGAACGCCGGTGCATGTCCTGATGGCAATCATCCGTCACGAGTCCTCTTTCCGCGCCGATGCCAAACCACCGAGAACAGAACTGCTCGGCTTTATTCCCTGGACACGGCCGTCCTCCGCTTATGGCTATGCACAGGCACTCGATACTACCTGGGATGAATACGATGATGAAGCCGGTGGATGGTTTGCAGACCGGGATGATTTCGAGGATGCTGTCGATTTTGTCGGCTGGTATACCGCGAAGTCCCACAGGCAGCTGGGGATATCAAAGTGGGATGCGCGCGCGCAGTATCTTGCCTATCACGAGGGGCAGGGCGGCTATGCGCGCGGGACCTACAAACGCAAGCGCTGGCTCATGAGAAAAGCAAACCGTGTCCAGCGCACCGCCAACGATTACGCGGTGCAACTCAAGCGCTGCGGCTGAATAGCGGGAGATTGCTTATGGATACAGACGGATTTCGGGGCGAAAGTGTTACTGTGCAGAGCGCGGCGGTCATCACGCCCGGGCACCTGATCAATCCCGTGGTTGCATGAAGCAGGCGCCGAGTGTCGGCTTCGTCAGTCTCGGCTGCCCGAAGAACCTGGTGGATTCCGAGCGCATCCTGACGCAATTGCGCGCAGAGGGATACGAGACCTCGCCAGATTATGCCGGCGCCGACCTCGTTATCGTCAATACCTGCGGTTTCATCGACGCTGCCGTGGAGGAGTCTCTCGAGACAATCGGCGAGGCCCTCGAGGAGAACGGCAGGGTCATCGTGACCGGCTGTCTCGGTGTCCGCGAGGAGGAGATCCGCAAGGCACACCCGTCGGTGCTGGCAATTACCGGTCCGCATGCATACGAAGAGGTGATGGGACATGTGCATATGCACCTGCCAGCGCCTCACGATCCCTTCCTGAGCCTGCTGCCGCCGTCCGGCGTCAAGTTGACACCAAAGCACTACGCTTACCTGAAAATCTCGGAAGGTTGCAACCATCGCTGCAGTTTCTGCATCATTCCGCAAATGCGCGGGGATCTCGTGAGCCGGTCGATCGCCGAGGTTATGCACGAGGCAGAAAATCTCGTTGCTTCCGGTGTACGGGAATTGCTTGTCGTTTCCCAGGACACCAGCGCCTATGGTGTCGATACCAGATACAGGCCGGATTTCTGGAAGGGCAGGCCGGTCCAGACCCGCATCCGTGACCTCGTGCGTGAGCTGGGCGGTCTCGAGGCCTGGATCCGCCTGCACTATGTCTATCCCTATCCGCACGTGGACGACCTGGTGCCGATGATGGCCGAGGGAAACATCCTCCCCTATCTCGATATGCCGCTGCAGCATGGCAGCGAGAAAATTTTACGTCTCATGAAGCGCCCGGCTGCAACGGAAAAAGTCCTCGAGCGCATTCGACGCTGGCGTGAACTCTGTCCCGGACTCACACTTCGCAGCACCTTTATCGTGGGGTTCCCTGGCGAAACCGAAGAGGATTTCCGTGAGCTGCTGGGATTTCTCGAGGAGGCACAGCTCGATCGTGTCGGCTGCTTCAGTTATTCACCGGTCGAAGGGGCGTCGGCGAACGATCTGCCGGACCAGGTGCCTCCTGAACTTCAGGAGGAGCGCCGCCAGCGTTTCATGGAATTGCAGTCAGACATCAGTGCGCAGAAGCTGCAGGCGCGTATCGGCAGGCAGGAGATCGTGCTCGTCGACGAGGTGCATGCCGATCATCTGGTAGCGCGCAGCGAGGCCGATGCGCCAGAGATTGACGGGAATGTATTGATCGAGGGTGCCTGGGATCTCGAGCCGGGCGATTTCATCGAGGCCAGGATCACGGGCGCGGGCGAACACGATCTCTACGCGGATATCGGCGAGGAGTAACCGTCCGCGATTGCGGCATAAAAAAACCGGAGCGATTGCTCCGGTTTCGTATTTCCTGCGCCAGACGCTTCAGAATGCGGGACCGGACTGGCGACCCATCTTCTTGAGGATGGTCGCCAGCGGGCAGAATCCCGTGAAGGACGACTGCAGCAGGTTGAAACCGACGAAGCCGGTCAGCCAGAGCCAGTTGACATTGTGGTAAACGGAGAGCAGCACGCTCACGAGAATCACGGTACCGGCAAAAGCCATGACAATGCGATCGATAGACATATTTCACCTCTGTAGATTTGTTACTGTACACGGCAATTATAGTCCATTGACGTGATGCGAAACATACCGTAATTACAATGATTTGCGACCTCGACGATCACAGGCGGCTGACCGGGGAACTGGCCCGGAAACTCGATGCGACAGTCTACGAGACACACATCTCGACTGTGCTGGTCGCCGGTGGTCATGCCTGGAAGCTCAAGAAGCCGATTGACCTCGGTTTTCTCGATTTCTCCACGCTTGAGAAACGCAGGCAGTGTTGCGAAGAGGAGATCCGTCTTAACGGACGCCTGGCGCCCGATGTCTACCAGCGCGTCGCCAGCATCACGGGAAGCATCGATGATCCTGCCATCGACGGCGAGGGCGAGGTCGTCGAGTATGCGGTGCAGATGCGTGAATTTCCGGCTGATGCGCTGCTGGCCGATGATCCACAACGCATGGATGCGTCTCTCATCGACGCGATCGCCGAGCAGGTCGCACGTTTTCAGCGTGATGCGGCCATTGCTTCGCCGAAAAGCGGTTTCGGCCAGCCCGACGCGGTGCTCGCGCCCATGCAGCAGAATTTCGAACAGGTCCTTGCCAGGATCGATAAGCCCTCGGAGAGTGAACGATTGCTGGGACTGCAACGATGGACAGAGGCATGCTTTGAAACGCTGCGCAGTGAGCTGGAACGACGGGTTGCCGATGGCCGGATTCGGGAGGGACACGGCGATATGCACCTTGGCAACATTGCCGTCGAGGAGGGACGTGCGATCATCTTCGACGGCATCGACTTCAATGCAAACCTGCGCTGGATCGATGTGATCAACGAGATCGCTTTTCTCATGATGGATCTCGACATGGCCGGGCGACACGATCTCTCACAACGTTTCCTGAATCGCTGGCTGGCTTTCAGTGGCGATTTCCATGGTCTCAGGCTGCTCTCCTTCTATCTCGTCTACCGCGCAATGGTGCGCACGAAGATCGCGGTCTTGCGTCTCCGGCAGGATATTGCCGATGAGGAGCGTGAGAGAGTGCAGCAGCAATACAGGAACTACCTCGCGCTGGCGGAAAGCTATACGAAATCCGTCTCACCGGCCCTGCTACTCATGACCGGGCCATCGGGATCGGGCAAGAGTGTCGTGGTGCGCCGGTTCTTTTCCGGCCTTCCGGTGATCCAGCTCGCTTCCGATATCGAGCGCAAGCGGCTGGCGGGACTCGATCCGCTCGACCATTCCGGCTCGGAGCCCGGTGGCGGCATCTATACCCCGGACATGGGGAGGAAGACCTATGCAAGATTGCTGGAACTCTGCCGGGAAGTGATCTCGGCCGGTTACGTGGCGGTCGCCGATGCCACTTTCCTCAAACGCGAGCAGCGTCGCCCTTTCGAGGAGCTCGCGCATGAACTCGGCGTGCCGTTCCTGATCCTCGAAATGCGCACACCTGTCGAGCTGCTGAAGCAGCGCATCATCGAACGCCTTCAGCGCAGTGACGATCCCGCCGAGGCAACTGTCGAGATCCTCGAGTCGCAGCTCGCATCGGCCGAGCCGCTTCAGCCCGCGGAGTCCAGGCAGGCGCTGGTCGTCACCCCTGAGCTTGCAGACAGCGAGGAGCTTGCCGCCCTGGTGCATTCCCGGTTGATGCGCTGAGGTTCCGGGCTTGTCAGCCCTTGACGTATTGCAAGGCCTCTCTCAGTAATCCGGCATTGGCATCTTGTCTGACGGCATTTTCGGAAAGTGAACGCCGCCATTTGCGTGCGCCGGGCTGTCCGTTGAAGAGGCCAAGCATGTGGCGAGTCACATGCGATGCCTTGCTTCCGTCTTCCCGCAGATAGGCTTCCAGATAGGGGATCATTGCCTCGACAGCCTCCGCACGCGATTTCACTGGATTCTCTGTACCGAAGAGACGCCTGTCTGCATCAGCAAGCATCCAGGGATTATGATAGGCGGAACGACCGATCATGACCCCGTCGACCCTGGCGAGATGTGTTTCCGCCTCCTCGAGGGTTTCGATGCCACCATTGATAATGATCTCCAGGTCGGGAAATTCCTGCTTGAGCCGGTAGACGATCTCGTACTGCAGTGGCGGGATTTCCCGATTCTGCTTCGGGTTCAGACCCTGCAACCACGCCTTGCGTGCATGAATGATGAAGGTTTGGCAACCGCTTTCGGCAACGGTGCCCATGAACCGTGTCAGCTCGTCGTAGCTGTCCATCTCGTCGATCCCGATACGATGCTTGATGGTGACCGGTGTCGAGACGGCATCGAGCATGGCTTTCATGCAGTCGGCGACCAGTCGGGGCGTCGCCATGAGGCAGGCCCCGAAAGCACCATTCTGAACCCGGTCAGACGGGCAGCCGACATTGAGATTGATTTCGTCGTAGCCATGCTGTTGCGCGAGTTTCGCGCATTGGGCAAGCGCAGCGGGGTCGCTGCCGCCCAGCTGCAAGGCGACCGGGTGTTCTGCCTCGTTGTAACCCAGGTGACCAGGTACGTCGCCGAAGAGGAGTGCGCCGGTCGTGATCATCTCGGTGTAAAGCAGAGTCCGGCGCGTCAGCTGGCGATGGAAGAACCGACAGTGGCGGTCGGTCCAGTCGAGCATCGGCGCGACACTGAGCCTGTGGTTGATCATCGCCTGCTATTGCGTATCGACTGAAGCGGACCGCACTCTTGCCTGATCAGGATGGTGAGTGAGTCGGATAGTCCGAGTAGCCTTTTTCGCCGGGCGTGTAAAAGGTCTCCATGTCGGGCGTTGAAAGTGGCCAGTCGTTTTTCAGTCGTTCGACGAAATCCGGGTTGCTGATAAAAGGGCGCCCGAAGGCGACCAGGTCCGCGATTTCCAGCTCCAGATCTTCCTCGGCGCGAACCTTGTCATAGTCGCCGCAGAGGATCACGGCGCCGCCGAAGCTGTTGCTCATCGACTCTTTGAGTTCACGC
>JASFPB010000077.1:0-8324 GCA_050116235.1 Chromatiales bacterium
AACGACGGCGAAGGCGTACTGGTTCTTCTTGCCTCTCCGGCGAAATGCGAGCACTTTCTGCAAGAGCTGCAGGCGCAGCTTCCACCACTGGCGCGCATCGATGCCATCGAAATCAGCGAAGAGGAGAGCCTGAAACAGTTCGAGAACTTCAGCATTGTTGCCAGCAGGTCGGACACCGCAAGAACAGGCGTACCCCCGGATGCCGCAACCTGCCCGGCATGCCTTGCCGAAATCCGCGACCCCGCCAATCGTCGCTATCGCTATCCCTTCACGAACTGCACCCATTGCGGGCCTCGCCTCTCGATCATTCACGGGATTCCCTATGACCGGGATCAAACGAGCATGGCAGCCTTCAAAATGTGTCCGGCGTGCCAGCAGGAGTACGACTCTCCCGAGGACAGGCGTTTCCATGCCCAGCCGAATGCCTGTCCGGCCTGCGGCCCAGTAGCCTGGCTGGAGGAGAGGCATGGCCAGCGTATCGAAACGGATGACCCGGTCGCTGAAGCTGCAGACCGGCTGGTCCGCGGGAATATCCTGGCCGTCAGGGGAATTGGCGGGTTTCATCTCGCTGTCGATGCGACCAACCAGGAGGCTGTGTCCACTCTCAGGCAACGCAAGCGCCGGCATGCAAAGCCCTTCGCCTTGATGGCCAGGGACATAGCGGTCATCCGGCGCTACTGCGACGTCAACGAACAGGAAGCCGCGCTGCTTTCCAGCAGCAGTGCACCAATCGTGCTGTTGCAGCGAAAAGCGGGAGCGCCACAGCTGCCCGCCAGCGTTGCACCCGGTCAGAAGCTGCTCGGATTCATGCTGCCCTATTCACCCCTGCATCACCTGTTGCTGGAGACTTTTGACACGCCACTGGTGATGACATCCGGCAACCTCTCGGATGAGCCACAGGCGACCGGCAATGCGGATGCCCGGGAAAGGCTTGTGAAGATCGCGGATTATTTCCTGCTGCATGACCGCGAGATTGTCAACCGGGTCGATGATTCCGTGGTCCGCGTCGTGAACGGGGGCGAAAAAGTCCTGCGCCGGGCGCGCGGCCTTGCGCCCTCCTCGCTCCCCCTGCCTGACGGTTTCGAGAATGCGCCCGCAATTCTCGCTCTCGGTGGCGAACTCAAGAACAGCTTTTGTCTGGCGCGACGGGGCGAAGCGATCCTCTCCCAGCACATGGGGGACCTCGAGGACTTCAGCACCTTCGAGGACTATCTCAGGAACCTCGATCTCTATGCGCGTCTCTACCGGCACACCCCGGAGGTCATTGCGATCGACGCCCATCCGGAATACCTCTCTTCCAAGCAGGGACGAAAGCTGGCCGACCGGCATTCCCTGCGGCTCGAGGAAATCCAGCATCACCATGCCCACATCGCCGCCTGCCTTGCTGAAAACGGCCATGCAGCTGATGCCGGACCGGTTGTCGGTATCGCCCTGGATGGCCTTGGCTTTGGCATGGACGGCACGATCTGGGGTGGCGAATTCCTCCTGGCGGATTATCAGCAGTTCCGGCGCTTGGGTTGCCTCAAACCTGTGCCGATGCCAGGCGGCACGATGGCGATCCTGGAGCCCTGGCGCAACTGTTTCGCGCAGCTGCAGCAAACCGCTGACTGGCCAGCACTCTGCGAGCAGTATGCCGGCCTGGAACTGATCGAGGCACTGCGAGACATGCCGACGGAAGCACTTTCAGCGATGATCACGAGGGATATCAACACTCCCCTGACTTCGTCGGCCGGACGGCTGTTCGATGCCGTCGCTGCAGCCGCAGGCATCTGTCGGGAAAAAATCCTCTACGAGGGACAAGCCGCGATCGAACTCGAAGCGCAAGCCGATGCCAGCCGGCTGGCGACGACAGAGGGCTACGAATTCGCCATTGTCGATGGCGCTACCTTGCTGCTCGATCCCGCACCGATGTGGCAGCAGCTGATGAAGGACTTGCAGCAAGGACGAGAGACTGCAATCATCAGTGAACGCTTTCACAAAGGGCTCGCAGTCGCCATCTCCCGCATGGCCCGTAGACTCTCCCGGCAACAGCAAATCGAAACGGTTGCCCTGTCGGGTGGCGTATTCCAGAACGCCACGTTGTTCACCCTCGTCGAGCTGCTGCTGCAAAGCGAGGGTTTGCGGGTGCTTGCCCATCGCCTTGTTCCTGCCAATGACGGCGGACTCGCGCTGGGACAGGCTGTCATTGCCGCTGCCCATGCCCTCAACCACGAGGATCATGACTGATGTGTCTCGGAATTCCCGGACAGATACTTGAAATCACCGATGCCGAAAACAGCATGGCGAAAGTCGATGTCTCTGGCGTACGCCGCGAGGTCAACATCGCCTGCATCATCGAGGAGGGGCACCCTGCCGAAGAGTGTGTCGGCGACTGGGTGCTTGTACATGTCGGCTTCGCCATGAGCCGGATCGACGAGGAGGAAGCGGAAAAAACCCTTGCGATCCTCAGCGAACTCGGAGAAGTCCAGGAAGCGCTCGACAGCATGCAGACCTCGGCCTGACGATCATGCCGGACAACCGCGAACATCTCGACGCACTTTACCCGTTCCTGTCGGGCCGTCAGAAAGAGGCGACCAGCGAGAACAAAGCACTGCTGGATTCTGTACACCGAAAGGCCAGCGACAGCATCGAGGTCAAGCAGTCCTTCTTCGCGAACAATGCGCAGCAGCTTGTCAACACAGCCCGAGCCATGGCCTCGGTGTACCGGTCAGGACAGCGTATGTTCTCAATGGGAAACGGAGGTTCGAGCTGCGATGCATCGCATTTCGCGGTGGAATTCCAGCACCCTGTTACTGCCGGCCGGCCTTCCCTGCCGGCGATCAATCTAGCCATGGACACAGCTATGATGACGGCGGTGGCCAACGATATCGGTGTGCGCCATCTCTTCACGCGCCAGGTAGAGGCCCATGGGTCGCCCGGTGACGGACTGATCGGCTTCTCGACCAGTGGCAACTCGGAGAATCTCATGGTGGCCTTTGAAAAAGCCCGAAGCATGGGCATGACAACCTTTGGACTGGCCGGCGGAACCGGTGGTGATATGCTCTCCAGCGGACTGGTCGACCACTGTCTCGTTGTTGAAACCGACTCGATCCATCGCGTGCAGGAGGTTCATGTGGCCTGCTATCACATTCTCTGGGATCTGACGCATACACTCCTTGCTGATTCACGCGGCAAGCGCGGAGATCGAGCATGAAGTTCGTCGACGAGTTTCGCGACAACAGCAAGGCGCAATCCCTCAAACGCGAAATCCATGCACTGGCAGAAAGGATCGGTTGCTCGCCCGGGAAGCCACTGCTGCTGATGGAATTCTGTGGAGGCCACACCCATGCCATCTTCCGATACGGCATCGAGCAGATGTTACCCGGGAGTATCGAGATGGTGCACGGCCCCGGGTGTCCGGTCTGTGTGCTGCCCATGGGGCGCGTCGATGACTGCGTCACGCTGGCTGAGCGACCCGGTGTGATTTTCGCGACTTTCGGCGACGCCATGCGCGTCCCGGGCTCTCGCAAGAGCCTGCTGCAGGCCAAGGCCGAGGGAGCCGATATTCGCATGGTCTATTCGCCGCTCGATGCACTCACCCTGGCGCGCAAGAATCCTGATCGCGAGGTCATCTTCTTCGGTCTCGGCTTCGAGACCACGATGCCGAGTACGGCACTTACAGTACTGCAGGCAGAGAAGGAAGGTATCCGCAACTTCTCGCTCTTCTGTAATCACATCACGACCGTGCCGACGATCAAGGCGATTCTCGACTCCCCTGATATGAAAATCGACGGCTTTCTCGCTCCGGGACATGTCAGCATGGTCATCGGTGCGCGTCCGTTCGACTTCGTGGCCAGAGATTATGCCCGACCGATCGTCATTACGGGTTTCGAACCACTCGACATTCTCCAGTCGATCTGGATGCTGCTCAAGCAGATCGCGGAGGGGCGCAGTGAAGTGGAAAACCAGTACGCACGTATTGTGCCTCCTGATGGCAACAGGGCAGCACTCGAGGCCATCAGCAAGGTTTTCGAGATTCGTGAATTTTTCGAGTGGCGCGGCCTCGGTTCCATTGATCACTCCGGTGTGCGGATCAGGGAGGCATATGCTGACTATGACGCCGAACGGAAGTTCGCGGTGCCAAACCTGAAGATTGCCGACCCGAAGTCCTGCCAGTGCGGTGAAGTCATCAAGGGAGTCATCAAGCCCTGGGAATGCAAGATTTTCGGTACAGCCTGCACGCCGGAGACGCCCATGGGAGCACTCATGGTCTCCTCCGAGGGAGCCTGTGCAGCCTACTTCAGCTACGGCAGTGTCAGCATCGACGAACTCGTCGCGAAACGCGAGGCCGGAGCATGAGCAGCGTACCGGTCACACCCGGCCGGCGTCGACGCGGCAAGTTGCGCGGACATACCATCACGCTGTCACATGGTGCCGGCGGCAAGGCGATGCATGATCTTATCGAGGATCTCTTCGTATCGACTTTTGACAACCGGGAACTCGACCTTCTCGAGGACCAGGCCCGCTTCGATCTCACCGCAATGACAGCGAAAGGCGACAGGCTTGCCATGACCACGGATTCCTATGTCGTGGATCCGCTCTTCTTTCCCGGTGGCGATATTGGCAAGCTGGCCGTGACGGGCACCGTCAACGACCTGGCTGTCAGCGGTGCCGTGCCGTTATGGCTCACCTGCGGCATGATCATCGAGGAGGGCCTGGCCATCGAGGAGCTGCAGCGCGTGGTCGCTTCGATGAAGCAGGCTGCCGATGAGGCCGGCGTACGTATCGTGACCGGTGATACCAAGGTGGTCCACAAGGGCGCAGCCGACAAGCTGTTCATCAATACCGCAGGGGTCGGCGTCATCCCGGCAGGTATCGAGATCAACGCCCGTCGTGCCATGCCCGGCGACAGAATCATCATCAACGGCTACATTGGTGACCATGGTGCTGCCATCGTCGATGCGCGCGGCGAGCTGGCCATCGAGAACAGCATCCAGACAGACTGTCAGCCGCTCAATTCACTCGTGGAGACCATGCTGGCTGTTTGCCCGAACATCCACTGCATGCGGGATGCCACGCGCGGCGGGCTGGCGACCGTTCTCAACGAGTTTGCCACCGATAGCCGCGTCGCGTTGCGCATCGATGAAAAAGCATTGCCGCTGCGGGACGAGGTCCGCGGCATCTGCGAAATACTCGGTCTCGACCCGCTCTATCTCGCCAACGAGGGTAAGCTCGTCGCCATCGTTCCCGACGAGTATGCTGATTCTGTGCTGGCGGCGATGCAGACGCATCCCGCAGGAGTCGACAGTCGCATCATCGGAGAGGTGACCGCATCCCCGGCGGAAACCGTTCTCATGTCGACGCTTTTTGGCGGTGAACGCATCGTCGACCTGCTGGTCGGCGAGCAGCTACCGAGGATCTGCTGATGTCACTCTTGCTACTCGGCTTCCTCATCGGCATGCGCCACGCACTCGAGGCGGATCATGTGGCAGCCGTCGCCTCACTTGCCGCGCGCTCACACTCCTTTGCCGATACCATTCGTCAGGGCGCCTTCTGGGGTATCGGCCATACCATCACCCTTGTGCTTTTCGGCTCCATGGTGATCTGGATGGACAGCGTCATGCCGGAGCAGGTTGCACGCTGGCTCGAATACGCAGTCGGGATCATGCTTGTCATTCTCGGCTTCGATGTTATCCGCCGCGTGATCAGTGACCGCGTCCATTTCCACCGCCACAGCCATCACAACGGCGAAACCCATTTTCACGCACATTCCCATTCCGGTGAAAAGTCACACGATCCCGCCATTCACAGACACGAGCATGAAAAACCCTTCCCGTTGCGAGCTCTCGTCATTGGCCTGGTGCATGGCATGGCGGGATCAGCGGCACTGATCATCCTGACACTGGAAACGATCCGCTCTCCACTGCAGGGCATGCTCTACATGCTGCTTTTCGGGGTCGGCTCCATGCTTGGCATGGCGCTACTCTCTGCAGCAATCGCGATTCCACTGCGTTCCTCTGCGAGGGGGCTCACCTGGCTGCACAACGGATTACAGCTTGTCATCGGCGCAGCAACCATTATGATTGGATTTTCAACCCTGACGTAGAACAAGAAAAATGTCGATCTCGCCTGACCAAATCACCGCCGTCATCCTTGCTGGCGGACGTGGTGAGCGCATGGGTGGCGTAGACAAGGGAATGTTGATCCTGCAGGACAAGCCGCTCGTGCAGCACGTCATCAATGTGATCGAACCGCATGTGCATGAAATCGTGATCAATGCCAACCGGCATCTCGATTACTACCTGGGCCTCGGCTATCGCGTCGTCGAGGATATGTTCCCGGGTTTCGCTGGCCCCCTGGCCGGCATAGCGACCTCCATGCACCAGGTCAGCACAGAGTGGGTACTGTTCGCTCCATGTGATGTGCCCTGTATCCCGCCGGATTTCACCGCACGCCTGGTCGAAGCTTCAGGCCGATCCAGCAGCGGTATCGCTGTCGCGCATGACGGCACACACTTGCAATCCGCACACCTGTTGCTGCCTGTCTCCCTCATGCCCGAGCTGGATTCCTGGATCGTCTCCGGCAGACGCAGTATCAAGGAGTGGCTGGGTATCCATGATATCGGACTTGCAGATTTCTCCGGCGATCCGGGGGCCTTCAGGAATATCAACACGCCCGACGATCTGGATGATGCCTGGTGATCGAGTCCGGAGATCTCTTCTTCCTTTTCATCGTCGGGGGTGTCGCAGGTTTCGTTGATGCAATCGCGGGTGGCGGCGGGTTGCTCTCAATTCCGGCCCTGCTCTGGACCGGCATGTCACCAATCCAGGCGATTGCCACCAACAAGCTGCAGGCCAGCATGGGTAGCTTCACCGCAACCGCCAACTATGTCCGTCACGGCCTGGTCTCGCCGCGAAAACTCTGGTTTGCCGTTTTCATGACCTTTCTTGGTGCCATGACAGGCGCGCTGCTCGTTCAGCGCTTGCCCAATGCCTGGCTCGAAACCCTGGTTCCGGTCATGCTCATCATCATCGCGCTCTATTTTCTTTTTTCGAAAAAGATCCGCCTCGAGAGCGGCGAACAGCGCATATCCCTGACAGTTTTCTCGGTGCTCATCGGCTTCACAGTAGGCTTCTATGATGGTTTCTTCGGACCAGGCACGGGGTCGTTTTTCACCATCGCCTTCGTCCTGCTGCTCGGTTATGCCCTGCCCCGGGCAATCGGCGGTACCAAGTTGCTCAACTTCACGAGTAATGTCGTCGCGCTTGGCGTCTTCATCCTCAGTAGCCATATCCTCTGGCTTGCAGGAATCGTGATGGGAGCTGGCCAGATTCTCGGCAGTTATCTGGGATCACACATGGCCATCAAACACGGTGGCAAGCTCATCAGGCCTATGCTCGTGACAATCTCTATCCTGATGTCTCTCAAGCTGTTACTCGATTGAAGATCATGCGCCCGCAGTGCAGGCTCCTGCGAGATGATTGAATAGCCACCTGTGCGTGGGAGCCCGGCCCTCCGGGCGATATCCGGACCCTGTTACTTTTATCTATTGCTATTCGCCCGCGGTGCGGGCTCCTACAAGATGATTGAATAGCCTCTCATGCATGGGAATGTAATGAGTCAGGAAAGCCCTCCATTTACCTGTACTGCCTGAGATACCACCATTCAAAAGCACGCTTGAGCCAGTGAAAGGCCCTGAGACTTGGCAAGACCAGTGAACGTTTTTCAGTACGCGAGACCAGCATGCCGCGATCATTGGCATCGACGATGCAGACCAGTTCCACCTTGAAGCTCGCATCTGCCGGCTGCCCGTTGAACTCCGCGACGAGATTCTTCGCCGCAGCCTCGGCCTGCAAGTCAGCCATGTGAGCCTGCTTGGGCATCCAGTCAGGCCCGGGGAAACTGCCCGAATCGCCGGCGACATAGACATGTTCCATGCCTTCGACACGACACTGCCGGTCAGCCTTGATGAGTCCGCCCTCTGAACGCGGCAACTCGGTATTGTCGAACCAGGTATTACCTGTCATACCGGGCATGAAAAGGATAAGATCGGCATCGAACTCGCCCCCCTCGGTCATGACCTTGCCGGCTTCCATGCCTCTCATCTTGTGTCCCAGACGGGTTTCGATACCGCGCTTCTTCATCTCTTCCAGGAGACCTTCAACTGCCTTGGGACCAAGTCGGTTACCCGGTTTTGGAGCCGGACTGAAAAAAACAATTCGGAAGTTGTCACGACGCCCCTCATCACGCAGCTGGCGGTCGATTCCGAAAAGGAATTCAAACATCGGCCCGCCGCGCATCGCGCTCGGTTCTTTGGGGTTACCTGCAAAGCCGACGGCAATGCT
>JASFPB010000078.1:0-8314 GCA_050116235.1 Chromatiales bacterium
CACCGAGTACCGCAGGGAAAGCCAGAGCAAGCAAAAAGGTGTTTGAGGGATCGAAGATCCCGAGTTCTTTTTGCGCCGGCTTTGCCGAGGAACGCAGGGGATCCGGAGGATGGCGTCCCGGAGCGAATGGTTTTGGTGACTTTTGCCGGAACAAAAGTCACTCGGGGGCGCGCCGACGCGCGCATTAAATAAATATTGATCACGAATCGATTCAACAAAGAGAAATAATCACGCCCTGAAAAGTAAAACTAGAAAGTAATCTTCCAGCAGTTGTGAATCCTCGGATTCCTCTCGAAATCTCTCGGCAGTGTCTTGCGACTGATGTCCTCGATGGCGAATTTGGCCAACGCCTCAAAATCCATACGGAACTTGCGCAGGTTGTTGGAAAAGATCAGCACGCCATCCGGTTCGAGTATCTTCATGCAGTTACGAACCAGCATGACATGGTCGCGCTGCACATCGAAGACGGATTGCATGCGCTTCGATGTGGAGAAACTCGGCGGATCAAGAAAGATCAGACCAAACGTCTGCTTCGGGGTGGCCTTCTCGAGCCACTCGACGCAGTTCGCCTGGAGATAGCGGTGTTCGCTACCCTCGAAGCCGTTCAATGCCATGTTGCGCCTGGCCCAGTCGAGGTAGGTCTTCGACATGTCGATTGTCAGTGTCGAAACCGCGCCACCGCACGCCGCATGCACACTGCCAGCACCGGTATAGGCGAAAAGATTCAGAAATCGTCTCCCCTGCGCCAGTTCCGCCAGCATCGAGCGGGTGATGCGATGATCGAGAAAGAGCCCGGTATCAAGATAATCCTGCAGATTGACGAGAAAACGGCAACCGCCCTCGCTGACTTCGTGAAACTCGCCACTGGAAGCGAGCTTCTCGTACTGCGCAGCTCCCTTCTGCTGTCTGCGCACCTTGACGAAGAGCTGGTCATCACCGACTTCCAGTACCTCCCTGACCGCCTGCAGCGCTTCTCCAAGACGCCGCTGCGCCTTCTCCGGATCGATGCTCCTGGGTGGCGCATACTCCTGCACATGCACGAGCCGGTGTTCACCTTCATAGATATCGACAGCAACGGCGTATTCGGGAATATCTGCATCATAAAGCCGGTAGCAATGAATGCCTTCACTGCGCAGCCAGCGTGACAGGTTACGCATGTTCTTGCGCAACCGATTGGCAACCATCTGCTTGCCCTTGTCCGGTGATGACGTCTCCTTGCTCAATGGGATCCTGTGACCTGTGGTGCGTGGATCCGTCGATTATACTGCTTGCATGAAGAGTGCTTCGGCAAACAGCAGCATCCTCTGGATCGGCCACCGTGGCTCACCCCTGCAATATCCGGAGAACACGATCGAGGGATACAGGGCTGTACTGGAGGCTGGTGGTCGCTACATCGAGACCGACGTCCAGCTCACGGCTGACGGTGTTCCGTTCCTCTACCATGACGTCGAGCTCATGCGTCTTTCCGGTACAGGGGGGCGACTCTTCGATATCGACTCGGAAACAGCCCGCCTGCTGCCAGCCTCCTTCCCGGAACGCTTCGGCGAGCGCTTCCATGATCTCTGTATCTCGCCCCTTGCCGATTTCTCTGTGCTGTTAGAGGCCTACACGGATGCCACAGCCTTTATCGAAATCAAGGAGGAGAGCGCAGCTCACTACGGTATCGATGCTGTCGTCGATGCCGTGCTGGCAACGCTCGACACCGTCAGCCACCAGTGTATCTTCCTCTCGTTCGATGCCGGTGTCGTACAACGCCTGCAAGCCGTAAGCGAAGTGGAGACGGGCTGGGTCATTCCGGAGTGGAACGCCCGAAACCGCGAGATCGCAGAGGCATTGAACCCGCGCTGGCTCTTCTGCAACCGCGAGCGCCTGCCGACGGCAGAACAGAATATCTGGCATGGCGACTGGAGCTGGGTGCTCTACACGATCAACGACCTCGAAACAGGAGAGGAGCTCTGCGGGCGTGGTTTCCGGTATCTCGAGACTGATCGAATCCTGGATATGCTCCATGCAAACCACTGAAGCTGCCTTTAGCGTGATCAGGTACGGTTGTTGGCCATACGCTGCAGGGGCGTCGTCCGTCGATGAAGCCGGATAATCGGTGCACTCTCGCCATCGACCAGGGTACGCAGTCATCCCGCGCGCTTCTCTTCGATGACGCGGGCAGACAGATCGCCGGGACCAGTCAGAAGATCGGGCTCAACCGGATAGACCGTCATCACGTAGAGCAGGATGGCAATGAAATTCTTGCCAGCCTGCACAAGGTGATCACAGAGATTCTCGGCTCTTCCGACACAGTCCAGGCGACTGCTGCCGGCCTCGCAACCCAGCGATCGAGTGTCATCGCGTGGAACCGCCAGACAGGTGAGACACTCTCGCCCGTTCTCAGCTGGCAGGACCGCCGTGCGCACGCCTGGCTCGAGACGCTCGCAGGGCGCTCGGCCGACATTCATCGAATCACCGGGCTGCCGTTGACGCCGCACTACGGCGCGAGCAAGCTGCGCTGGCTTTTGCACCATAACAGCAAGGTGCAGGACGCAGCGAGGAACGGGACACTGGCGATGGGGCCGCTTGCGGCTTTTATCGTTGCGAACCTCACTTTTGATTATCCCGGCCTTGTCGATCATGCCAATGCATCGCGAACCCAACTCTGGAACCTTGAGCGCACTGAATGGGATAGCGATCTGCTTGAAGTATTCGGTATCGAGAAGCAATGGCTACCGATGACATGTCCGATCAGATCTGCTTACGGAATGCTGCATCCAGAGAAGATTCCACTAAAGGCAGTCAATGGCGACCAGACTGCAGCACTGCATGCAGATGGTGGAATCGCCCGGGATACCGTCGTGGTCAACCTGGGCAGTGGTGGTTTCGTACTCAAACCGACGGGATCCGCGCTCATGCTTCATGATGCGCTGCTCTCGGGGCTTAGCGACAGTGTCGATGGAGAGCAAAGCTACCTGCTCGAGGGCACTGTCAATGGTGCCGGTGCCGCACTGCGATGGGCTGAGAAACAGCATGGCCTGGACACATCGCCGGCTGCGATCAGTGATGCCCTGCAGCGATGCCCCGCCCCGCAGCTGCTCTTCGTGAACAGTGTCGGCGGCTATGGATCTCCATGGTGGATGGAAGGGCCCTCACCCTGCTGGCGCGATGCCGTTGGCAAGGTGGTCTCCCGGCCGGAAAAAACCGCGGCAATTGCCAGTCTTGTCGAGAGCATCCTGTTTCTTGTGATGCATAATCTCTTGCTGCTTCAGGACATCTCGCCTGGCATCAGGCAGATTCATATCAGCGGCGGTCTCTCCGGACAGGACCTTCTTTGCCAGAAACTCGCAAACCTCGCGGGCCTGCCGGTCATGCGTTCGAATCAGCCAGAGGCAACTGCGCGCGGGATCGCCTGGCTGGCTGCAGGAAAACCAGCCAGCTGGATTCGAAGCAGCGCAGTATGGTTTCACCCCGGGGATGACGGCCAGTTGTCACAGAGATACGATGACGCGACTGACCTGTTGAAAGAGATGCGATGCAATAGTTGACGCTGATCAAAGTATGTTGTTCTGACCTCGAGTATCTTGAACTTCCTTCCTGACAGCACCCGGAGATACCCATGGAGCGACACAGGTTTGAGATGCGGCTCTTCTGTAACTATGCTGAGGAGAATAGCATCGCCAGCCTCAAGGTCGAGCATTTTGACGGCAATGAGTGGAACAGCCTGGATCTCGATACACAAACGGCCGGCTTCCTGATCTTTACCTACGCCGTTTTCACATGCCAGCATATGTTCCTGCGAGCCAATGCAAGCGAGAGAAACCTGCAGATGGCCTCTTCGAGCGGGAGTATCCTGATCGATGCAGCAGCAGACTGGAAGATCGAGAAGCTGCATGTCAGCTTCGAGGCGACACTGAAGTCCGGGACCCCGGCAGCGGACGATATCGAATATATCACTGGCAGGATGCAGCAGTGCCCGGTCTCGAAGAATCTGGGCCCGATTCCGGATGCGCAGACATCCCTGACGCTGACTTGATCTGAATCACTGGCGGAGTCATTGCTGCTGGCAGCAGCGACTCTTCATTGTCTATGTTCAGAAAATAAACACGATCGGAGTATCAGTATGGCGTCCCTGAAACGTACGGTCACACTTTTCGCCCTGTCCCTCTTGCTGTTGCCGGTAACGGCTTCCGCAGCTTCATACTGGCATTTCACTATCTCGATTGCCGATGCCTCGAACCAGGAAGAACGGGAGTGGGCGTGGATCACCATGAAGGAGATCCCCAAGGCGCGCGCCTATCCTGAAGAAGCCGCTGTCATCCGGCGCGCCGGCGGGCGGCTGCAGGGAACCGTCTTCGGTTTCGTGCGCGGTGCCGCATGGCGAGCTGCGCATTCGGAAACCGACACGATCGACTGCGGCAACATCTCGGGACCGCGCGGCTCGCGGGAAATGTTCTGGCACGAGAGCGAGAGCGCGTCCGTCTATGCCCACGGTGGCGTTCCGACCGATGGAAATGATTTCTCGCTTCAGATCAATGCGCGCAGGGTATTGCGTGAAGACGGCACCTGGTTCGAGCCGAAAAGCCAGCCACACGTTTTTGCCGGCCCCATCAGCGGGCCTGGCGATCCGGAAATTCGCCAGAAGGGAGGTTTCTCGGTACGTGGAATCAACTACCAGGACCCGAACGTCTACTATCGCAAGAAGTGTCCAGGCAAGAATGAGCGCATGTGGTCAAAGCAGTTCCGTTCGAAACTGATCCAGTTCAGCAAGGGCAGCGCGTTGAGAGACAGCCTGATCGGCAACAACGCCTTTGGCCAGGACGATGTCACGGCACGCGGCAAGCGCTACCATCTCGTCTACGAAGCCATTCGTTCGAATTCCCGCCGGCATCCTCGCTGGAAACGGTACGTGATGTGGTAGCAGACTCATTCACTGTTCCACCAGTCAGTGACAATTCGCCCGACAACCGGGTGTACGAGATAGCCATAGGAACGATGCACATTGAGTCCCTCGTCATTCCTGTACCAGGTGTAGAGATCACGGCAATGGTCGTCGATGCTCCTGACAAAGCCTGACTCGAGCATTCCGCTGAAATCATCGGCAAAAGTGCGATCGAGCGAGATCAGGTCCCCGCTTGCGGAGACATTCATCCAGTTCCTGATCAGCGCCGGATAGCGGCGGTCAGGAGAGACTCTCGCCCCGAGAAGCCTCTCCTGCACGTACTTGAGTCCGAGTGGACTGCCCAGCGTCAGGAAGTCAACTTTCCCTCGCAGCTGTTCCTGGTGTGACAGGCTCCAGAAAGTATCATAAGCGATGACTGATCCGAGACTGTGACCAATCACGAGCACCCTGTTGCCGGACTTCAGCTGTTCACGCAGCTCGCGCTTGAGGAATTCACGAACGTCCCAGGCGACACCACCCTCGTTGTGAAAATAGCGCCTGGTCTCCTCGGCGTTCTTGCGCAATGTTTCCGGCAACCAGGGGATGATGACCGGGAAACTGTCAGCGATCTGGTAGAGCGAGCGCACCATGCGCCGGTTCCATGTCAGCGCCTGCCGGCGATCCGATTCAGACGCCCTCTCCTGACGCAGCAATTCATCGATCCACCGCAGTTCGGGCGTGATGTCCTGGTGCTTGCGGTAATAGAAATAATTCCAGGCAATAAGCTCGAAGTGCTCTTCATCAACGCTGATTGCGTCGGCCGTCGCCCTGTCATTGCGCGCAATACCCTCTACAAGACAGCGCAGGAGCAGTCCGTGATGTACCTCGGCCGGTGGCTTGGCATTCTTGCCCGGGACATAGAGTATGCGTCTCTGCTGCATCGGTTTCGCGGCGCGCTTGTCCTATACTGTCTGCTGATCTCATCATACCGCGGCATCGATGCGGCTGCCGTCACAGGAATACCGGGTGATGCAATGACCGACTCTGCCAGGAAAGTACTCGTACTCGGCTATGGTGAAATGGGCCATGCCATGGAAGTGCTTCTCGGCGAGCGGCATGACGTAATGATCTGGGAGAAATACCCGCAAGAGGATTTTGTTTCCGCGGTTCTCGAGGAGGCGGCGCCGCAGGCGGAGATCCTGCTCTTCTGCCTTCCCGTCGCCGCTCATACCAGCGTCGTCGACGCGGTTTCGCCGCTGATCAGCGAAACGGCTATCTGCCTGAGCATCGCGAAGGGGCTCGACGACGAGGGTAAAACCGCTGCCCGGATATTTGGCGAGCGACTCAAACCCTCGCAGCCGCGGGTCTTGCTCTATGGCCCGATGATTTCCGAGGAGATTCGCGCCGGCAAACCGGCATTCGGACAGCTGGGCTGCGTACGCGACGAGGACTTCACCTTCGTCCATGCGCTGTTCGACGGCACACCGCTGTATCTGAACAGGAACGACGATATCCCCGGTATCAGCTGGGCCGTCATCCTCAAGAATGTCTACGCCATGCTGTTCGGCATCGCCGACGAGCTGCAGCTCGGCGATAATATGCGCGGGTTTCTGGTTGTGGCTGCGCTTCGCGAACTCGACAGGATCGTGCACACCATGGGCGGCAAGCCGGGCACCGTCTACCATCTCGCCGGTCTCGGTGATCTCGTCACGACTGCAACGAGTGAATCCTCCCATCATCACGAACTCGGACGCATGCTCGCGCGCGGAGAAACAGCAAATATCAGCGGAGAAGGCGTGCACACTGTGAAGATGGTCATGAGGCACGGACTCTTTGAGACAGAGCACTATCCTCTCTTCAGGCTGATGCACGACATCATCATCGATCCCGCCGATGCAAAGGAGCGCCTGACGGGCTTTATCGAGGATTACTTTTCCTGACGTTTTTCCTTTTTCGGCTCTTTCCACTGCAAGCAGGAAAAAACGGGGCAACAGGCATCAGACCGTCACCAGGACTCTCAGGGCATCAAGCCTCGCATGCGCATTCCCGAGAATCCCGTCCACGCGCATCTGTATTTCCCGGAAGTATTCGATCTCATCCTCCCGGACATTGGGATTGATCCCCCGCAATGCCTCGAGGCGCTCGATCTCGACATGCAACAGGCTGTTCGCCCGTTCCCGTGCTGCGGCGATCAGATCAGGCATTCGCTCTTCGGCAAAGATTTCGGCTTGCTCGATCATCGATTTGAGCTGCGGCATACATTTCCTGACGACTTTCATTCCCGTCGCCCTGTCGACTTTCTGACGGGTGCGCTCGATGACCTCGTGCCCGAGGACAGTGCTGAAATCCCGGCCGGCATGATCCACGACGACATGCAGCATGGTCGGCGGAAGATAATAGCCAATCCCGCTGGATTCTGCGGCGCTGCCCTCGAGCATGAAGAGAGATTCGAGAAAGAGGCTGCCCGGTTTGAGACGCGGAATCCTGATAGCCGTGAAGGCACAGTTTCCCTGTTCGCTGCTTGCGACCATCTCCATCAGGCCGATCATCATCGGATGTTCCCAGCTCAGGAATTGCATATCCTCATAGGCCAGCGCGAAATCCCTCGAAAGGGTCACCGTCATACCATCCACCGGCAGAGAGGGAATGCTGGCGGCCTGCATATGTGCTCCGGGCTTGATCACGAAGCAGTGCTCACTCTGTTCCTGGTGTTCGATACCAAAGCAGTCGAAGGCACGGGAGGCGTAATCGAGCAACACTTGCGGCGCATCCTGCCCGGCAATTTCCGAACAGATTTCCTCGGCCTGGCCCGAACGGCACGAATTGTACTCGAGCAGTCTGTCACGACCCTCATGCATTTGCTGCTGCAATCGCGCGTTATCGACGGCCGCCTGCCGGACGAACTCGCTGAAAGTGACATCATCCACCTGCTCTCCGAGCAAGGCAGCGAGAAGTCTTTCCCTGTGAGCGGAAAAGAGCAGGTGGGCCGGCGGACAGGTTCTGCCAAATGCATTCAGCCCCTCGTGGTACCACTGGACCATGCGCTCCTGGGGCGTTCCCTCGAGCCATGGGACATGAATGCTGATGGTTTCACTCTGTCCGATGCGGTCGAGCCTGCCGATGCGCTGTTCGAGCAGATCCGGGTTCCATGGCACGTCGAACAGAATCAGTTGGTGTGCGAACTGGAAATTGCGGCCCTCGCTGCCGATTTCAGAGCAAACCAGTACCTGGGTCCCATATTCGGGATCGGCAAAAAAAGCCGCGGCCCGGTCACGTTCGACGATGCTCATGCCTTCATGAAAGACCGCGGCCTGGATGCCGCGACGAACACGCAACACCTCTGCGATATCGAGCGCAGTATCTGCACTGGAAGAGATGACGAGCACTTTTTCAGGATGCAGCGACCCGAGTGTCTCGAGCAGCCACTGGATGCGCGGATCGAAATGA
>JASFPB010000079.1:0-8199 GCA_050116235.1 Chromatiales bacterium
CCATCCCCATCAGCCACAACGCGTGGACCAAAGACCGTTCCGAACCTGCTGTTAATTTGCTCCTCGACTTGCCAGCCAGACCCGGGTAGATACCAGCTTGCCAATATATCCTCCGTTTCAAGGCCGAAATAATGTTCCCATACCACGACAGCATTACCATCGCTATCCGGAGCAATCCTTGGCTGGGCAGCGTCATCTCTTCTGGACTCGATTCTTTCCTCGGTCCCCCACCTGTCAGCAACGGTAGTATTGGCGAATACTGAGTCATCGGCGAAATCATCCTGTATCCAGACAGCAATCGCATTGTCATTCGAATCGAAGGTGACCATTGGAGAAAACGCGTTCCCTGAACCTGATTCAATGAGAGTGGGATTGCCCCATTTGGGTGTTTCTCCGTCATCTGGAGTATCTCCATCACCGTCTCCACCGCAGCTGCCGAGAGAGACTGTCAGGAAAAGCAGCGTGATGATTTTATTTAGCAGGCGCATGAGCAACTCCTCGCATAACGCGCAGTCCATTCCTCTATAAAAAGCATACGCATAGTAGGGAAACAGGACTCCCTTCAGCGCACCTTTTTCGATTACGACATGATCATGATCAAAAGGATGACAGGGTCTCGGAGAAAATTTTTCCAAAATAGTCTCCGGCAGCGTGCCGTATAGAGAGGTAAGTGGTACCGGGGGCGGGACTCGAACCCGCAAGGTGTTTCCACCGGGGGATTTTGAATCCCCTGCGTCTACCAATTTCGCCACCCCGGCATAATTGTGCCTTGCCTGATCAGGCAGGACACCCTGTGGTGAGGTCGCGGATTATAGCCCGAAAAGGGAAGGGGCAGGAAGGTCGGTATGGTATATTGCGCCGCCATGCAGACATCCGATTTTCATTTCGATCTGCCAGAGGAGCTGATCGCCCAGCACCCGCCAGAGCGGCGGGGTGACTCCCGGCTACTGCATGTGGATGGCGCAACCGGTTCGTTGCACGACCGCCATTTCAGTGATTTGCCCGCCCTCCTGGAGCCGGGCGATCTGCTGGTCTTCAACAATACACGGGTCATGAAAGCACGGCTTTTCGGCACCAAGGAGACTGGTGGCCGGGTCGAGATCCTCGTCGAAAGACTCCTCGATGCAGACAGGGCGCTGGTTCATGTGCGTGCCAGCAAATCGCCGAAGCCGGGGGGCGTGATCCGGGTGGATGAGCATCGACTGGATGTGCTTGGTCGTGATGATTCTCTCTTCGAGTTGCAATGTGTCAATTGCACATTCCCTGCACTGATGGAAAAGCATGGTCACATGCCATTGCCTCCATACATCTCGCGGCCTGACGGAGTAGAGGACCAGGAACGCTACCAGACTGTCTATGCAGAGCGCGAGGGCGCTGTTGCCGCGCCGACTGCCGGCCTTCACTTCACGCCGGAGATGCTGTCGGAGCTGAAACAGAAGGGCGTGCTGACAGCCCATGTAACCCTGCATGTCGGTGCAGGAACCTTCCAGCCGGTCAGGGTCGAGAGCCTTGATGAACATGTGATGCACAGTGAGTGGCTCGAGGTGACACAGGCCGTCTGCGACAGCGTCCGCGAGACGCGTGCATCAGGTCACCGGGTTGTCGCGGTTGGCACAACCAGTATGCGTGCACTCGAGAGCGCCTCCGCGAGTGGGGAGTTACGGCCGATGACCGGTGATACCCGCCTTTTCATCACGCCGGGATACTGTTTTCGTTCGGTCGACATGATGCTGACGAATTTCCACCTGCCCGAATCGACACTGATGATGCTCGTTTGTGCGTTTGGCGGCTACGACATCATGATGCATGCCTACAGGCATGCTGTGGAGGAGCGTTACCGCTTCTTCAGTTACGGCGATGCCATGCTGATCGAGCCGTCTGCGGCGCATGCCTGAGCCCCCCTCAGGGGGGATAACAGCAATCCCGGCTGAGAGTCTGCGTTTGCGATTCATGGTACCCGGGCACGGGGTTGGCGCACTGGCCCTGAATCGCATACAATTTCGCCCCTTCAGATGCAACGACAGAACACCATGCAGGACATCAATCCGATCTCCAACTCAATCGCCGACCAGAGGGGCCGACTCGACGCCCTCAGGGGGTATCTTTGACTATGCCGGTAAGAAAGAGCGGCTTGAGGAGGTGCTTGGTGAGCTGGAGGACCCCGATGTCTGGAACGATCCCGAGCGTGCCCAGGCGCTAGGCAAGGAGCGCTCGCAACTCGAGAACGTCGTCGATAAAATCGAGGAGATCACTGCCGTCCTCGAGGATGCCGGCGACCTGCTTGAAATGGCCGTCGAGGAGAACGACGAGGAGACTGTCAGCGCGATCGCCGAGGATATCGCAGACTCTGACAGAAAGGTCTCGGAACTCGAGTTCCAGCGCATGTTTTCGGGCGAGATGGATGCCAGCAACGCCTTTCTCGATATCCAGTCAGGCTCGGGCGGTACCGAGGCGCAGGACTGGGCTGAGATGCTCTTGCGCATGTATCTGCGCTGGGGCGAGGCGCACGGCTTCAAGACCGAACTCATGGAGGCGAGCCCGGGCGATGTCGCCGGAATCAAGTCGGCAACGATTCGTTTCGAGGGTGACTATGCCTTTGGATGGCTGCGCACAGAGACAGGTGTGCACCGTCTCGTGCGCAAGTCGCCGTTCGACTCCGGGAATCGCCGTCACACCTCTTTTTCAGCCGTGTTCGTCTCACCAGAGGTTGACGACTCCTTTGAAATCGAGATCGATCCAAGCGACCTTCGCATCGACGTCTACCGCGCATCGGGTGCAGGTGGACAGCACGTCAACAAGACAGAGTCCGCGGTGCGGATCACACACAACCCCACCGGTGTCGTGGTGCAGTGCCAGAATGGACGCTCCCAGCACCAGAACAAGGACCAGGCGATGAAGCAGCTCAAGGCCAAGCTCTACGAACTCGAGATGCTGAAACGCAACGAGACCCAGCAGGCGCTGGAGGAGTCCAAGTCGGACATCGGCTGGGGTAGCCAGATTCGGTCCTATGTGCTCGACCAGTCACGCATCAAGGACCTGCGCACCAGCGTCGAGACCTCGAACACACAGGCTGTGCTCGACGGCGATCTTGACCAGTTCATCGAGGCGAGTCTCAAGAGCGGCCTGTAAATGCCCCGGCGGCGGAGCCTTGCTCCGCCAGTCCTGAATCAATACTGCTTGAGCATCTCGATATAGTTGGCGCGCTCGTAGGCAGATGGATCGCTCGCGTGGTCACGGCAGACCGAGCCCTTGAGTTGATCCACCGACTCATATTCGTAGAGTTCCATCCAGCGTTCCATGCCAGAGAGGATACCTGCCACGTAGCCTGGTCCGTTCTGTAGCAGGGCTGCGCAAAGATGCGTGACATCGGCGCCTGCCAGCAGCAGTCGCATGGCGTCATCCGAAGTATGGATGCCACCCGTGGCGGCCAGCGTCAGCTGGACCTGGTTGTAGAGAATCGCAATCCAGCGCATCGACAGCAGGGCGTCGGCGGAAGTCGAGAGACTCAGTTCGCGCGTCACTTCGAGTGTGTCGAGATCGATACCCGGCTGGTAGAAGCGGTTGAAGAGCGCGACGCCGTCGGCTCCGGCCTCTTCCAGCTTGTGCACCATGTTGGCGACGGAGCTGAAATGGGGTGACAGCTTCACCACGACGGGTATCGTGACCTTCTCCTTGACTGCCTTGAGCACCTCGACATAGCGTTTCTCGACCTGCTTTCCGGTCTCGCCGATGTCGGCACTGACGTGGTAGATGTTGAGCTCCAGTGCATTGGCACCTGCGACCTGCAACTCCTGGGCATGTTCGGTCCAGCCGCCGGGTGTAACACCATTCAGGCTCGCGATGACCGGAATCTCCAGCGACTCCTTGAGCTTGTGAATCTGCTCGATGTATCGGTCGATTGCCGAAGGATGGTCGTCCGGGAGAGGGCGGTAACTACTTGCCTCGAGGTGCCCGATGTCCTGGTGGAAGAAGTACTCGTCGAGCATGTCGTCATCATGGCGAACCTCCTCCTCGAAGAGCGAATACATCACCAGCGCGCTGGCGCCGGCATCCTCGAGACGCTTTGCCGTATCGAGATTTTTCGACAGGGGCGAAGCAGAAGGAACGACCGGGTTCTTCAGGGTCAGGCCGAGATAGTTGGTAGTCAGATCCATCACTCTTCCTCCGGCAGGTCGGCGAGAACGGCATCATTCTCGTAGTCGATTTCAGCAAGCTGTTTGTAGTGGTGATAGCGGGCGCGCACCTGTTCAGCCGCTTTTTTCAGATAGTGTTCTGCCTCTTCGGGGTGACTGCGTCTCAACATGCTGAAACGGATCTCGCTGTCGGCAAACTGGCTGTAGGGAATCGAGGGCTCCTTGGAATCGAGCTGCAGCGGATTCTGCCCGCTGGCGAGCCGGCGCGGGTCGAAACGGAACAGCGGCCAGTGTCCCGAGTTGACGGCAAGTTCCTGGTGCATGAGGTTGTCCTTGAGATCGATACCGTGCGCGATACAGGGGCTGTAGGCGATGATCAGGGACGGGCCCGGGTAGGACTCGGCCTCGATGAAGGTTTTCAGTGTCTGCATGTCTTTTGCACCGAAGGCGACATGGGCTACATAGACATTCTCATAGGCCATGGCGATCATCGACAGGTCCTTCTTCAGCGCCGGGCGTCCCTTGGCCGCAAACTTTGCGACAGCGCCGAGTGGCGTCGCCTTGGAGGCTTGTCCGCCAGTGTTGGAGTAGACCTCGGTATCCAGCACGAGGATGTTCACGTCCCGCCCCGATGCCATGACATGGTCCAGGCCTCCGAAACCGATATCGTAGGCCCAGCCGTCACCGCCCATGATCCAGACCGACTTCTTGATGAGATAGTCGGCAAGGGAGTGCAGTTTTTTCGCGGCATCCGAATCGATAGCTTCGAGTGCCTGCCGCAGTGTTGCGACACGCTCGCGCTGCTCGTGGATAGCGGGCTCGTCCATCTGCTCTGCTGTGAGTAATGCCTCGACAAGTTCTGCATCCAGCCGGGGCTTCAGTTGCTCGAGCAGTGCCTCGGCATGTTCGCGATGCTGGTCGATGGCAAGCCGGAAACCGAGACCGAACTCGGCATTGTCCTCGAACAACGAGTTGTTCCATGTGGGACCGCGACCATCGTCGTTTGTCGTCCAGGGTGTCGTCGGCAGGTTGCCGCCGTAGATCGACGAGCAGCCCGTTGCGTTGGCGACCAGCATGCGGTCACCAAAGAGCTGGGATGCGAGTCGCACGTATGGGGTTTCCCCGCAGCCCACGCAGGCACCGGAGAACTCGAACAGCGGTTCCGACAACATCGCACCCTTCATGGTCTTCCAGTTGATGTCGGTGCGGCCGTACTCCGGCAGTGACAGGAAATAGTCCCAGTTGACCTTCTCCTGTTCGCGCAGTGGCGGCTGCGGCACCATGTCGAGTGCCTTGTGACTGGCATTGCTCTTGTCCTTTGCAGGACAGATCTCGACGCAGAGTCCACATCCCGTGCAGTCCTCGGGCGCGACCTGGTAGATGACATGTACATCATCAGGAAATTCCCTGCCTTTGATCTTGACATGCTTGAGGGTCTCGGGAGCATCTTTTAATGCATTGAGCGGGACCGCCTTGCTGCGAATCGCCGAGTGCGGGCAGACAAAGGGGCACTTGCCGCAGTGAATGCAGAGATTTTCATCCCACACCGGTATCTCGAGTGCAAGGTTGCGCTTCTCCCAGGCGGCGGTTCCCACCGGCCAGGCACCATCGGCGGGAAAGAGGCTGACCGGGACAGTATCGCCACGCTCCGCGATCAGTTCGGCAGTCACCTTGCGGACGAACTCCGGTGCATCCTCGCCGATGGGTGATTCGTAGACCAGTGAACTCGTGACTTCACCCCTGATCGTAACCTGGTGAAGATTCTCAAGCGCCGAATCGATCGCCTTGAAGTTGCGGTCGACGATGCGGCGTCCTTTTCTTCCATAGGTCTTCTCGACGGCCTGCTTGATCTTGGCGATGGCATCATCTTTCAGCAGGATGCCGGAGATGGCGAAGAAGCAGGTTTGCATGATGGTATTGATGCGGCGTCCCATGCCGGCATCTGCCGCGACGCGGTAGGCGTCGATGACATGGAGTTCGAGGTTCTTCTCGATGATCTGGCGCTGCACGTTTTCCGGTAACTTGTCCCAGACGAGGTCCGGGGCGTGTGGCGTGTTGAGTAGAAAGATGCCACCCGGCGCTGCCTTTGCCAGCATGTCATAACGCTCGAGAAAGACAGGCTGATGACAGGCGACGAATTCCGCCTCGTGGTTTCCGATGAGATAGGTCGAGCGGATCGGTTCAGGACCGAAACGAAGGTGCGAGACTGTGACGGCCCCGGCCTTCTTGGAATCGTAGACGAAGTATCCCTGGGTATAGAGATCGGTTTCCTCGCCGATGATCTTGATGCTGTTCTTGTTGGCGCTGACAGTGCCGTCACTGCCGAGCCCGTAGAAAAGGCAGCGCTTCGCCTTGTCACTCGCATCGGTAGAGAAAGTGTCGTCCCAGGCGAGACTCATATGCGTCAGATCGTCATGAATACCGATGGTGAAATGATTTTTCGGGCTGTCCTGCTCCAGTTCCTCGAATACAGTCTTGACCATTGCCGGGGTGAACTCTTTCGACGACAGGCCATATCGGCCGCCGATGATCAGCGGCATCGACTGACCGGATTCGGCGGCATGCTGCGCATAGGCAGTGACCACGTCCTTGTAGAGTGGCTCGCCGTCGGCTCCTGGCTCCTTGGTGCGATCGAGGACCGCAATCGACTGTACTGAAACCGGTAGCGCCTGCAGCAGCAGATCTGATGCGAACGGCCGGAACATGCGCACTTTCAGAACACCGACCTTGCTGCCGTGGGCGTTGAGGTGCTCGACGGTTTCATGCACGGTCTCGCAACCTGATCCCATGAGGATGATGACCGATTCTGCCTGGGGATCGCCGACATATTCGTAGGGCTGGTACTGGCGTCCCGTGAGTTCGGCAAACCTCTTCATAGAGTCGATGACGATGCCGGGCATGCGATCGTAGTAGGGATTGACTGTCTCGCGCGCCTGGAAATAGACATCCGGGTTCTGCGAGGTGCCGCGGATCGTAGGCTTGTCCGGTGTCATGGCGCGCAGTCGGTGAGCCGCCACGAGGTCATCGTCGATCATGGAGCGGATCACCTCTTGCGGGATGCCCTCGATCTTGGAGACCTCGTGCGAGGTACGGAAGCCGTCGAAAAAGTGCGCCACGGGGATACGCGACGCCAGTGTGATGGCCTGGCTGATGAGCGCCATGTCCTGTACTTCCTGTACCGAGTTGGAAGCAAGCAGCGCGAAACCCGTCTGGCGCACGGCCATGACGTCGCTGTGGTCACCGAATATCGAGAGCGCCTGGCAGGCGAGGGAGCGGGCAGCGATATGGAATACTGCCGGCGTCAGTTCACCCGCGATCTTGTACATGTTGGGGATCATGAGCAGCAGCCCCTGTGACGAGGTGAAGGTCGTCGTCAGCGCGCCTGCCTGTAGTGCACCATGCACGGCTCCCGCCGCACCACCCTCGCTTTGCATCTCGATCACCTCGGGGATCTCGCCCCAGAGGTTTTTGTGACCGAGTGATGACCACTCGTCGGCAAGCTCACCCATTGGCGATGAGGGAGTGATCGGGTAGATGGCAATGACCTCGTTGATCTGGTGCGCGATCATCGAGGCGGCCTGGTTTCCGTCGAGAATTACCGGGTTGTCGATCATGGGGGATCCTGCGGTTTCGGAGTTGTTGGCGTTTGCATTGACTATAGAAACCGCGCGGGAAGAGTGTCAACGCGCAGCCGGACTCAAGGACGCTTTAGTTGACCTCGATTAAGCTGACTGGCTCCTTTGTGAAGAGCTGACAGCGCATTCCGGGATTACCCTGGCTGAGTCCGGTGTCCTGACGTTTTTCCGGTCCTCGACTTGTCGCCCGTTAATGAGGTGGCTATGGGCATTCGGGAGAGGAGTCTTTGAGAGGCAGGAAGCTCTTCACGGTTCCGGCGGAGCTGGAAATCGAAACGTCTTTCCCGGGCAGGTGCAGGATGTTTTGCCCGGGGCGCTGCAAGGGTTCGGCCAGCGTACCCGCCGGCCCCTCGAGTATCCGTTAAAGCTTGTTGTGGGTGCCGTCGCAGTGAGGCGGGCCGCCTGTCTTCTTGCAACCGCAGAGCCAGGCT
>JASFPB010000080.1:0-8150 GCA_050116235.1 Chromatiales bacterium
GCGCCGGATCCCTTCTCGATGATCTCTGCAATCTGGCGCTTGACGAAAACCGCACCCATGGGCATGTAGCCTGCCGTAATTCCCTTGGCGACAGTCTGCAGGTCACCACTGATGCCTTCTTGCTCACAGGCATGCAGCGTTCCTGTGCGTCCCATGCCGCACATGACCTCGTCGAGGATCAGCAGGATGCCGTAGTGATCACAGATCTCGCGAATGCGCCTGAAGTAACCGGGAACAGCCTCGACAGCCCCGGCTGTGGCGCCGACGACAGGCTCGGCAATGAATGCCATGACCTTGTTCGGGCCAATCAACTGGATGGCCGATTCGAGCTCGTTCGCGACACGCAGGCCATAGGCTTCCGGTGTCTCGTCCTCGCGCTTGTTGCGATAGGCGTAACAGGGAGAGATATGGTAGCCGTCAATCAGCATCGGATCGAAAGGCTCGCGCCGCCAGAAGTTGCCGCCGGCAGCGAGTGCGCCGAGCGTGTTGCCGTGATAGCTCTGGCGGCGGGAAATGACGACCTGGCGGTTCGACTGGCCGATCTCGGTAAAGTACTGGCGAGCCAGCTTGAGCGCAGACTCCACAGCTTCCGAACCGCCGGAAACGAAATAGACATGACTGAAGCCGTCGGGCGCATGCTCGATGAGATCGTGTGCCAGCTCCTCCATCACGCGGGTCGTAAAGAAACCCGTGTGTGCGTATGCCAGGTGATTCAGCTGTTCAGCGATTGCCTCGCGCACAGTACTGTCGTTGTGACCGAGACAGGAGACTGCCGCACCGCCGCACGCATCGAGGTAGGAATTGCCGTTGGAGTCAGTGAGAAAGACGCCATCGCCATCGGTGGCGACCGGGTAATCGCTCAGCATTGAGCGATGCAAGACAGAAGAGTTGTGCAAGTGGTTGCGTACCGTCTTGAGCTTGCCTGGCACTGCCAGGCTCAGGGCCAATGAATAGTCAGTGTGGCAGAAAATACGCGGCTTACAAGGGCAGAGGAATAAAAAATGACAAAATTGTTAAAGACCGCATCATGTCTCGCTGACCACTGAAGCGAGCGCGGCCCTGAGCTCCTCCTCCTGCACGGGATAGGTGAGTGTCGCATGCAGCGGAAAACGTTCCGTGAGCTGGTCCAGCTTGTGCCGGGTCTCCTTCTCGTAGAAGGCAATGACCCTGGTCCCGCCATGCTTCTGCAGAACAGCCATGAGGGTTTCCAGGTTGGATGTGCGATCCCGGAACTGGCTCTGGAAGTTATACTCCGCGACCACGACATCCGGTGTCTCTTTCTTGAGGAAGGCACGTGCCTTGCGCATCGAATTGACCACCTCGACGCTGAAACCCATCGACTGGTAGAGCGGCATGAAGTTGGGGTAACCACCCATCTCGATGATCGCGAGCAGTCTGGGCATCAGGCAAAGATGACCCAGGTGGTGGCAATATACTTTGCGCCCGACCTGAGTTCGGCGGCGCGGTGCTCGTGGGTCCAGAACGGCGGAAAAAGGACGAGCTTGCCCTTCTCCGGACGCACACTCAGATCCTGAAAGAGAAACTGGGTCTCACCACCGGCATCCTCGGCAACATCATTGAGGTACCAGATCGCCACGAGCTGGCGGTTGGCAAACTGGTGACTGCCACCGTCGATGTGCCAGTGATAGTACTCACCCGGCAGGTAGCGCTGTACCTGGTAACCCAGGTCCTTGAAGGGCCCCTTGAAATAGGGAAAGGTTTCGCGGAACTCGCGGATCGCCGCTGCCATGCCACGAAAAAAGAAGCCGTCGATATCCTTCCAGTCTTCCTTGTCGCTGACGACCAGGTCCGTGGTTTTTTTGACGGACTGGTCTTCCTCTCCGAGCTGCCCGATGACCCCCTTGCGCTGGTAGTTCTTCGAGGATTCGAAACGCCGCACCACCTCATCGCAGAAATCGTCGGGCAAGGCGTTGCGGCGCTCGAAGATGAAGCTGCCGGGCTTGACCTCGCGGATCGTTTCGAGCGGTTTGACAGGGTGATTGAAGGGTGTGGCTGACATCTGGTTCTGCTTTGAGTGAGTTCTTCAGGAATTATCCGGCGGACACTGACGGCGGTCAAACTCACAGGCCGGACGATTATGATTTGACCATGAAGGGCATAAAGGATTTCCGCTCAGCTATTTATCCACGAATCCTGACTGGCAGGCACTAGACGAGATCGGATACTGACCTGCCAATCTTTATGCTCTTCGTGTTCTTCGTGGTAATAAATATTCGCCTCCCACAGTGCAACAGGCTCACGCCAGCTTGTCATCGGCGACCTTGTAGTCGGGATCCTCGTGGATATTGACCTCGACCAGGTCCCCGGCCTTGGCCAGCAACTTACGGCAGTCACGGCTGAGATGACGGATATGCAGGTCCTTGCCCTCTTTCAGGTAACGTTCCGCCAGTGTGTCGATCGCCTCGACGGCAGAGTGATCCGTGACACGCGAATTGGCAAAGTCGACCACGACCTCGTCAGGATCATTCTTTGGATCAAAGAGATCGGCAAACACCTTGGCCGATCCGAAAAAGAGTGGCCCGTTGATGAGGTAGAGCTTGGTGCCGTCCCTGAGGATTGCCTCCTCGGCCGTCACGCGGATCGCCGAGCACCAGGCAAAGATGAGTGCAGAAATAATCACGCCGATGCCCACGGCGAGTGCGAGATTGTCGGTCAGCACGGTCACGGCTGAGACAACCACAAGGACGAAAGCATCCTTTTTGGGCACCTGCCGCATGATGCGGAAACTCGACCATTCGAAGGTGGCAAGCACGACAATGAACATGACGCCGACGAGGGCCGCTACCGGAATCACCTCGATGAGCGAGGAACCGAAAAGAATGAAGAGCGCAAGCGAGCCGGCCGCGACAATGCCTGACAACCTGCCGACACCGCCCGAGTTGATGTTGATCATGCTCTGGCCGATCATGGCGCAGCCACCCATGGTGCCGGCCGCACCTGCAGCACAGTTGGCGACACCCTGCGCGATGCACTCCCTGTTACCCTGCCCTCGTGACTCGGTCATCTCGTCGATGACGCCAAGTGTCAGCAGGGACTCGACCAGGCCGATGGCAGCAAAAGCAAAGGCATAGGGGAAGATGATCGTCAGTGTCTCCCACGCCTTGTCGGCATCTGCAAAGAGTGCGCTGAATTCCGGCAGGCTCGGAAGCCCGCTGATAGCAGCGATGTCTCCCACTGTCTTGATCCCGAATTCGAATCCGGCAGACGAGAGCCCGATTGTCAGCAGCGTCGCCACGACGATCGCCACGAGGGCCGACGGAACAGCGCGCGTGAGCTTTGGCAGGAAGTGGATGATGGCCATGGTCAGGAGCACGACGAACAGCGTCGCCAGCAGGGGTGTGGCTCCCAGCAGGCTTTTCTCCCCTGTGACCGGGTCTGAGGTGTAAAAGTGTTGCAGCTGTGCGAGAAAAATCACGATCGCCAGTCCGTTGACGAAGCCGAGCATGACGGGATACGGCACGATGCGCATGTATTTCCCGAGCCGCAAGAGGCCGACGACGATCTGTATCAGCCCCATGAGAATCACGGCAGGAAAGAGATAATCGACACCATGCTGGACCACGAGGCCGGCCATGATGACGGCCAGGGCACCGGTTGCTCCGGAGATCATACCGGGTCGTCCTCCCAGTGCTGCTGCCAGCAAGCCGACGATTACGGCGGCCCAGAGACCGACCTCGGGTGATACATGGGCGACGAATGCGAAGGCAACAGCTTCAGGGACCAGGGCGAGTGCAACTGTCAGTCCGGAAAGTGTGTCGTTCTTGACGCTGCCGAACCGGGCAGCAGAGATCTGGAACATGGAGTGAGGCGCCTTCGGGTGCAAAAGCGCGACACTCTAACATATTAGTGTTTTCTAATAAACACTGCGCCCCGGTTTGCGCGCTCAAAGATGCGAGGATTCGACGAGTTCCGAGATCCGTCTGTGCGCACCGGACGGATCCTCGTTGTAGAGATCGCAGAGTTTCCGGGTTACCTCGAGCCAGTGTTCGCGGCCTTCCTCGACAAGAGCCTGCAAGCCGTCAAGCTGGCCATTGTGGAGCCAGTCGCGGTAACGCTCCTCCATGGAGGGAAAAATCGCCTTGCGCATGCCGCCCAGATTGCCGACATAAAAGTGCAGGGACTTCTCGCGCTCGCTGGAAAGAATCGCTGGCAGGGTCCGGAGACAGTCGGCCGCAAGATCGCGCACCGCGCGAGCCTCGAGCTCTGCCGGCGTGCCAGCGAGAGAGAGCAGCATCTCGTTCCAGGTGTTGCCGACTTCCTGGCCAACGAGGAACTCGCCGATTTCGTGCTCCCGAACCGAGAGCAGCTCGTTGTCCGCCATTTCGTAGAGTGCGGCTTCAACATCCGAGTCGATGTCGTAGCAAGCGAAAGCACGCCCCATGGCATTATCGGGAGTGTTCCAGCGCCAGGTTTCGAGACGCTCCCAGAGGAGGCGGCGCAGCGCCTCGCGACGGATGAAGATGGTCTCCTCGCGCAGCATCGCAGGAGGCGAGTTCAGCCCCCTGGCGAGCTCCCGTCCGCTGATGCGCATGGAGAAGCCATCCACAGGCTGTTCCTCGCGCTCGAGTTCGGCAAGATAGAAATGGGGCCTGGCGCAATTCTCGAGACCCGCGCTATAGACCAGTCCGTGTTCGCGCAGTGCCTCGTTGATGCGCTCGCTGTCGAACGGGTCAATAACGTGGCCATCGATTTCGATTGGCGCGAACTCCTCGCGTTCGATGCTCTCCCAGTAGTCCTCGCGCGTTGCGAGCCACTCGCCAAGTTCGTCTGCGGGAAGCCTGTCGGTGAAAGCAAACCCTTTCTCCCAGCGAAAGTACTCACGCATCTTCATGAGGTAGATACACATGGTGAAGTGCCCGCCATGGTTGGCGTCGGAGATATCACAGTTTCGCTGGACGCGACTGACGACTTCTTCAATCATAATCTCTCCTGCAAGACCGGCTATCCCCATGATTTTCTGAGGGGAAAGGCCGCTGGACAGCAATTGCCTGTAAAATGTCCATAACCTAACTGTAATCAAATTTTCACCGCTATATCATTGCTGATAATGCGGTTGTGAGAACTGGAACATGGCACTGAGAATCCGGACCCACTGGCATGATGACGATGCCGAACGCACAATCGAAGAGATCGCGGGCGCAATCGCCTTCAATGCCTGGCGCATCTCTAAAAACATGGCAATCAACCTGCATGGCGAGAACTTCGTCTACGACAACGACGAACAGCGCTTCGGCGTCATCACTGAGTACCTGCTTTTCCAGCTGGCCCTCACTGACAGGATCGCGAGCGACCGGATCGAACTGGATGACGAAACACGCCGCAAGCTCGTTCTCGGAACTGCCAAGGCGATGGCGGCACACCTTCAGGACAACATGCGGGACATTTTCGGCGAGGGTGACTATGTCCAGCCCTTTGTGGCAAAGCTCAACGAACGCGGTAGCGAGTACGCCGAATTCAGTCTCAACGACGACGGTCCCTCCTACCCCTTCATGCGGCACCTCGGCTACGAGATCCAGCAGATCATGGGAAGCGGACATGACAATCGCTGGGTGATCGATCAGGTCATGGACAAGGACGGCTACGAGGTCTACAAACAGATCAGCCGTGTGATCGACAGCCTCTTCTGACGATCCGCCATCGAGATGATCTGCATTAATAACAGATTCATGCTCCGGGTCCATAATTAAAGCTTAACAATCAGGAAGCCAGCAGACGACATGAGCACAGCCATCACGCCCGACCTCTTCATCAACCGTGAACTGAGTCTGCTGCAGTTCAACAGGCGTGTGCTGGAACTGGCTGCCGACGCTTCGGTACCACTGCTGGAAAGACTGCGTTTTCTCTGTATATCGAGCAGCAACCTCGATGAATTCTTCGAGGTGCGGGTCGCGCGCCTGCAGCAACAGCTCAAGCATGACATCTCTCCCAACGACCCGGCTGGCATGTCTGCTGATGAACAACTCAGTGCCATTGCGAAGGAGGGGCACAAGCTCGTCAAGGACCAGTATGCGCTCTTCAACGATGTCCTGATCCCGCAACTGAAAAAGGAAGAGATTCACTTCCTTCGCCGTTCCGAATGGACGGAGGCACAATCGCAATGGCTGTCGAATCACTTCAAGCGCGAACTGGCCCCGCTGCTGACACCACTTGGACTGGACCCGGCACACCCCTTCCCGCGTATCCTCAACAAGTCCCTGAACTTCATTGTCCAGCTCGAGGGCAAAGATGCCTTCGGACGCGATACCGGCATGGCCATTGTGCAGGCACCGCGCGCACTCCCGCGCATCATCCGCCTGCCGCCTGAGATTGGAGGCGGTCCGGATATCTTCGTCTTCCTCTCCTCTGTCATCCATGCCCATGTCGATGATCTCTTTCCGGGCATGAGCTCGCTCGGCAGCTACCAGTTCCGTGTCACGCGCAACTCCGACCTTTTCGTCAGCGAGGAAGCCGACGATCTCATGCTCGCGCTCAAGGGCGAATTGCTCTCCCGCAATTACGGAGACGAGGTGCGTCTCGAGATTTCGGATGACATCACACCATCCCTGGAACGCTTTCTCATCGACCAGTGCGACCTCGAGGAGCAGGACGTCTACCGCGTCAACGGGCCCGTCAATCTCTCTCGCCTGATGGCCGTCATCGATCTGGTGGACAGGCCGGATCTCAAGTATCCATCGTTCACGCCGGGCTACCCAGAGGGCTACAACAAGGACAGGGATATCTTCGAGTACATCACGGCCAGGCGCTATGTGCTGATGCACCACCCCTACGAATCCTTCGAGCCTGTCATAGACCTGATCCGCCAGGCGGCTGCTGATCCCAAGGTGGTTGCCATCAAGATGACCCTCTACCGCACCGGCTCCAAATCGGCCATCGCCGATGCCCTGGTCAAGGCAGCGCGTGCCGGCAAGGAGGTGACGGCGGTCATCGAACTTCGCGCGCGCTTCGACGAGGAGGCCAACATCCAGCTGGCCACGCGCCTGCAGGATGCCGGTGCCTATGTCGCCTATGGCGTCGTTGGCCACAAGACCCACGCCAAGATGACGCTCATCGTGCGCCGCCAGGGGCGACGGCTGAAACGCTTCGTGCATCTTGGCACCGGCAACTATCATGCCGGCACAGCGAAGGCCTATACAGACTATGGCATGCTCTCCGACAACAGTGCTCTCGGTAGCGATGTGCACCGTCTCTTCCTGCAGCTGACAGGGCTTGGCAAGAGCCTGAACCTGAAGAAAATGCTCTCGGCGCCCTTCACCCTGCACAGCACTATGGTGGACCATATACGTCGCGAGGCGAAAAATGCGAAAGCCGGAAAGAAGGCGCTGGTCCGTGCCAAGATGAATTCCCTGATCGAACCCCTGATCATCGAAGAACTCTACAAGGCCTCACAGGCCGGGGTGAAAATTGAACTGATCATACGCGGCGTCTGCAGTATTCGCCCGGGCATCAAGGGTGTTTCCGATAATATCCATGTACGTTCTGTCATGGGACGCTTCCTCGAGCACACGCGTGTGTTCTATTTCTACAACAACGGTGAAGAGAATCTCTATTGCGCCAGCGCAGACTGGATGGGACGCAACTTCTTCAAACGTGTCGAGAGCTGCTTTCCAATCGAGGAACGCGCCCTGAAGCGGCGAATCATCAAGGAAGTCTTCACCACCTACCTGCGTGACAACTGCCAGTCATGGGTACTCAAGGCGAATGGCACCTACAAGCGCCTGAAGCCGACGCGTGGCGCCGGGCGGCGCAATGCGCATGACATCCTCATGGAGATGATGAAGTAGCGGGCAGGTATCGCCCCCAGGGGTCGGAGTCAACTTGACTCCGACCCCTGAATTTCGACACCAACTCGCCTTTCTTGTCATCGCGAACCTCGCCTGGCGAGGTGTGGCGATCTCAGGCTCTGGTCAATCAATTCATCTCGAGATTGCCACAGTCGCTGCGCTCCTTCGCAATGACTGGTTTTTTGGGTGGTGCAGGTGTCGCGCAGCGCAGGTATCAGAGATCATTTTCCTGTGGAAAATAATCTCCGACACCGCTTGAACCAGGCTTCTGACCGGAACTCCGTTCGCGGGAGCCCGCACTGCGGGCGAATCTTCGCCGGGAGGGGCCGGCTCCGGCCCCTGAATTTC
>JASFPB010000081.1:0-8124 GCA_050116235.1 Chromatiales bacterium
ACGACCTGGTCGAAGAGGCGACTGCTCCCGTCATCGAACAGCAGCTCGACACACTTGTCAGACCGCCTGATGGTCAGGACACGGCAGTTCTTGCTGGTGCGCCAGCCGAGATCTCCGAGGATCTTGCGGACATAGATCTGACTTCCTCCTTTGACGCTGCGCCATTGCGGGCGATTGCGCAGATCGAGCAGGCCATGTTTCCTGAAAAAACGGGCAAAGCTCTCGAGAGGGGATTCGAGCATGGTCCGGGTTGGACATGACCAGATTGCTGCCGCCATTGGCAGCAGGTAGTGATCACGGAAAGCAGTGCCGAAGCCCTCTCTCCGGAGGAGCTCTCCGACCGTATACCCTTCGAAATTGCCCTCTTTGATCCGTTCCTTGCAGAGGTTGTTGAAGCGCAGGATCTCGCCGAGCATCTTCCAGCGGGCGGGTCGTGCAAGATTACGCCGCTGTGCAAAGAGCTGGTTCAGGCCTGATCCTGCATATTCGACTTCGCCGCTATCGATGGAGACACCGAAGGACAGGACCGTGGGCAGGCTCTCAATCGCGAGTTCGCGGAAGAGGGCGGTGAGATTGGGGTAGTTGGGTTCGTTGTAGACAATGAATCCCGAATCCACCGGAACCTGCTCTCTCCCCTCATCGAACAGGCGGTTATTCGTAGGGCCGCCGAAATAGCTGCCGGTTTCGAAAAGATTTACGACGTACTTCTCTCTGAGCGGCCATGCGCTGGCCAGTCCTGCGATACCACTGCCGATGATTGCCACCTTTTCCAAGAAGTGCTCCGTTGATGTTGTACAGGTAAGGACCAGAAAAACCTTATTTTGTCTTAGACAAATTGTCAAAACTTATTCTATACTGCGACATGTCCAGGTTAATGAAGGAGAATGTCTCCATGAAAACTCTACAAATTGTGTTCATTCTGCTCCTCGGAGGAACGGCCATGTCAGCCAGTGCAAACCAGTGTCCGGATTTGCTCGATTTCGAAATGCGCAAGCTTGCTTCGGATGAAAAGGTAAGGCTCTGTGATGAATATCGCGACAAGGTCATCCTCGTCGTGAATACCGCCAGCAAGTGTGGCTTCACAGGACAGTACGAAGGGCTCGAAAAACTCTACAGCGACTACAAGGAGAAGGGACTGGTCGTACTCGGCTTTCCTTCCAACGATTTCGGCGGACAGGAGCCCGGCAGCGAGGAGAAGATCCAGTCATTCTGCCGCCTGACCTACAGCGTCCAGTTTCCGATGTTTGAAAAGACGCATGCGAGCAAGGCAAAGGCAGATACCATCTACAAAAAGCTTGGCGAGGCTGCCGGTGAGTATCCACGCTGGAACTTTCACAAATACCTCATTGACCGTAACGGTGAACTTGTCGCCAGTTACTCCTCCTTCACGAAACCACAGAGCGGACGCCTGATTCGTGCCATCGAGGGGCTCTTGTGAATACGCAATCCGTCTGGCAGCTGGAAGAAAATGAGAAAATACCTGTCGGTATCAGCAGCTGCCTTGTTGGCAACCCGGTGCGCTACAACGGCGGTCACAAGCATGACCGTCGCATCACCGATACACTGGGGCAGTTTTTTGAGTTCACCGCTGTCTGCCCGGAAGTGAGTGCTGGTCTTGGTGTCCCGCGACCGACGATTCGTCTCGTTGAAAACGAAACCGGGGTCACCATTCGCGGCGCCAAGAAGCCCGAGCTTGATGTGACACACCAACTGGTTGATGCCTCGGCGAAAATTGTCAGCAGGCTACCCGAGCTGGCGGGTTTCATCCTCAAGAAGGATTCGCCGAGCTGTGGCGTGTTTCGCGTCAAGATCTACCGTGAGGATGGCCATCCATCACGCTCGGAAACCCGTGGCGAATTCACGCATCAGCTGCTGGCAGCGAGGCCCTGGCTTCCGGTCGAGGAGGAGGGGAGACTCAACGATCCCGTCCTGCGCGAGAACTTCATCAACCGTGTCATCGTCTACCGCCGGCTGCAAAAGCTCGAGACAGCAGGTAACGGCATCGCTGACCTCATCGATTTCCACAGCTGTCACAAGTTGTTGCTGCAGTCGCACTCTCCGGAGGCTGCACACCGGCTCGGCCGTCTGCTCGCCACCCCGGGTGATCTTTCTTTCATTGATCTTGTCCGGAAATACAGGCGTCAGAGTATGACTGCCATGCGAAAAACGGTCCCCAGGCGTCGACATGCCATGGTGATGGAACGTCTCGCGGGATACCTGCGTGACTACCTCGATGCCGGTGATCGCCACGAATTCCACGAACTTGTCGGCAGCTATCGCCGCGGCGAAATGCCGCTTATTGTTCCAGTTACCATGCTGCGACACCACCTCAGGCGATTGCCTGAAAATCACGCTGCGCGACAGGTCTACCTCTCGCCGCACCCAGATGCACTGGCACTGAGAAATGCAATTTGACATGAGGAGGACTTCCATGAATGCCCAAGAAACCGCCCAGATGAACAACTCCGATCAGCATGCGGTCTATCGCATCGGTGCTGTATCCCGTTTGACAAACATTCCAACCGAGACACTCCGCGTCTGGGAACGACGCTACAAGGTTGTGGAACCACAGCGTACGCCAGGTGGTAATCGTGTCTACGAACAGCACGATGTGGCTCGTCTGGAGATCATCAAGATGCTTGTCGATAACGGACACGCCATCAGCACGGTTGCCAACCTGCCGCTCGAGGTGTTGCAGGAAAGGCTCAAGGAAGTACAGATGGCTGGCCACAGTGTTGTGATCGGTGAAAACGAGAAACAGCAACTCGTCATAATCGGCCAGACACTGCCACATACGCTCGGCAAGGGAGCAAACGGCGGATATCATGACCATCGCCCCGATATGCTTGAACTCGTAGGTATCTATCCGGATGTCTCTTCCTACCTCAAGGACCCGGAGCGCGAGCAGGTTGATACCCTCATCGCTGAGTACGCAACCCTCAACGAGGAGAGCATCAACGAAGTCGATCTGCTGCGCGCTCCGAGGATCATCGTTGTTTACGGCTTCGGTCAGCCTGAACTCGTCAAGCAGATGGAAGCAAAAGGCTGCATCCTGCTCCGCGGACCGGTTTCCTGGCGTGTGCTGGGGCCTGTCTGCTATTCGGGCATGACAATGGCACCCGAGCGTCACGCCGATCATGAAAACAGCCAGGACGCACTGCTCGATAGAGAGCCTCCCAAGAAGAAGTTTACGGATCGCCAGCTGGCGCATTATCTCGCTATCTCCTCGACTGTCAGGTGTGAGTGTCCGCGACACGTGGCGGAACTGATCATCCATCTCAACCGGTTCGAGAAATACAGTGCCGAGTGCGAGAATCGTAACGAGGAGGATGCCCTGCTGCACAGCTACCTGCGTACCATGACGGCCCGTTCGCGCAGCATCATGGAGAAAGCGCTGATCCGGCTTTCCGAAATCGAGAAAATTCCATTCGTTGAAGCGGACGATTGAGAGGAGTGTTTCTCTCCTCCTGTCAGCATGGATAGCCGGCAGGAGGTTTCTCTTCTCCGCTCAACCTTCTCCCGGCAGCCAATCACCTCGCCATGCGAGACGCTAGCGATGCGGCGCTGTTATAATATGCGCTCTTCTCTCAAGGAATGCCGATGATCCAAAACCCCACACACCTGATCTGGATCGATCTCGAGATGACGGGACTCGATACCGGCAGTGACCAGATCATCGAAATTGCCACAGTTGTGACAACAGGCAGCCTCGAGACCGTTGCCGAAGGGCCGGTGATCGCGATTCATCAACCGGAATCGGTTATCGGCGCAATGGATGAATGGAACACCGTGACGCACGGAGACTCCGGCCTTATAAAAAGGGTTCGCGAGAGCACCTATACACATGCCGAGGCCGAACGGGAGACACTTGCGTTTCTCGAGGATTTCGTTCCTGCGGGCCTCTCACCGATGTGTGGCAACAGCATCTGCCAGGACCGGCGTTTTCTTGCCCGCCAGATGCCGAGGCTCGAGGCTTTCTTTCATTACCGCAACCTGGATGTGAGTACCATCAAGGAGCTGGTTACACGCTGGAAGCCCGGTATCATGAAAAACTTTGAAAAGGAATCCAGCCACCAGGCGCTCGAGGATATTTACGAATCGATCGCGGAGCTGCGCTTCTACCGACAGAACGTTTTTTCAATCTGAGCAGCATGTCGTATCATCGGCACGTGAAGTAAAGCGACAAGGACACGATCATCCAGCCCCTTATCATCCCGCGTTCAGAACACAATCTATCGCGCGCCAACATCTCGAAGAATGCCGTCAAGGTACTTTATCGCCTGCACAAGGCCGGATACGAGGCACATCTCGTGGGCGGCGCAGTGCGGGACATGCTGCTCGGTCGCGAGCCAAAGGATTTCGATGTTGCAACTGATGCAACGCCCGAAGAGGTTCGCGAACTGTTTCGCAACTGCCGCCTGATCGGTCGCCGCTTTCGCCTGGCGCACGTGCATTTTGGTCCGGAGATCATCGAGGTCGCCACCTTCCGCAGCGCGCAGCCGCCTCCCGAAGAGGAACACCAGAACGACGAGGGGATGATCCTGCGTGACAACATCTATGGCACGATCGAGGAAGATGCATTGCGCCGGGACTTCACGGTCAATGCGCTCTACTACAATATCGCCGATTTCTCGATCATCGATTATGCCGGCGGCGTCGAGGACATCAACAGGGGTGAGCTGAAACTCCTCGGGGAGCCCGTGCAGCGGTATCGCGAAGATCCGGTACGCATGTTGCGCGCTGTACGCTTTGCAGCGAAGCTGGGCTTTCGGATCACGGAAGAGACACTCAAGCCGATCGGTGAACTTGCCGATCTGCTCGATGGTGTCCCGGCCGCACGACTGTTCGAGGAAACCCTGAAACTTTTCATGGCGGGGCAGGCCTACGAGACTTTTCACCTTTTGCATCAATACGGCCTGCTCAGGTACCTCTTTCCGCTAACCGAGTCTGTGATGTCCGGCGATTACGACCAGCGCATCACGGAGATGATCGACCAGGGGCTGAAGAACACCGACGAACGCATCGAGACGGGAAAGCCTGTTACTCCCGCATTCCTCTTTGCCGTTCTGCTCTGGGAGCCGGTTCGCGAACTTGCAGACGAGTTGCGGCGGGAAGAGCAAATTGCTGAAATTCCTGCGCTGCAGCAAGCTGCCTCGCAAGTGCTCTCCGAACAGGCACAGCGTGTCTCTATCCCGAAGCGCTTCACGCTCATGATGCGTGATATCTGGACCTTGCAACCGCGTTTCAATAACCGCGCCGGCAAACGTCCGCTACGCCTGCTTGGACACCCGAAGTTCCGCGCTGCCTACGACTTTCTGCTGCTGCGTGCACAGGCCGGCGAAGTCGACCAGGAACTCGCGGAGTGGTGGACGAGCTACCAGAATATCGACGGGGAAGAGCGCGGCAAAATGTCCCGCAACGGTAACCGGCGTCCACGCAGAAGACGCCGCTCGAAAACGAAACAGCAACCATGACAAGGGCCTACATCGGCCTGGGAAGCAACCTCGACAATCCGCGCGACCAGGTACTCGATGCACTCCGCGAACTGGCGCTGCAAGAGGGGATCCAGTTACTCGCGCAGTCGAGCCTCTACCTCAGCGAACCGATGGGGCCACAGGACCAGCCAGAATTCATCAACGCTGTCGCAGCCATTGAAACCAGGCTCGAGCCGCTGCTGCTGCTTGAGGTTCTGCAGTCGATCGAAAAGAAGCATGGACGAAAGCGCGAACGCCACTGGGGTCCAAGGACTCTTGATCTCGATCTGCTGCTCTATGGCGAGGAGCGTATTTCGCATCCTGAGCTGACAGTGCCACACCCGGGTATTGCCGAGCGAGGCTTTGTGCTGCTGCCGCTTCGCGAGGTCGCGCCCGGTCTTGCGATAGAAGGCCTGGGTAGTGTCGAGGAGCTGCTGCAGAAGCTCGGCAATCCCGTTCTCGAGGTCGTCAGGGATGTCTGAGCAGAACAAGCAGCAGCCACGCTTTATCGTCATCGAGGGGCCGATCGGTGTCGGCAAGACAACGCTGGTAAAACAGCTCGCGACTCGCCACGGCAGCCAGGTGTTGCTCGAGAAACCGCATGACAATCCTTTCCTGAAACGCTTTTACAGCGAGGGGCAGAGTGCGGCGCTCCCGACCCAGCTCTTCTTCCTGTTCCAGCGTGCGGCTCAATTCTCCGAATTACGCCAGCAGGACCTCTTTGCACGGAATATCGTCTCGGATTTCATGCTGGAGAAGGATTGGCTGTTTGCACATGTGACCCTGGGGCCGGAAGAGCTGAATCTCTACAAGCAGGTCTACGAGCGCGTCGGCATGGATGCCCCGCGCCCCGATCTCGTCGTCTACCTCCAGGCGCCCGTCACAACCCTGATCCAGCGTATCCAGCGCCGGGGCAAGCCGGAGGAGCGCCACATCTCGTCCGACTATCTGAGCCAGCTCTCGGATGCCTACACGCGTTTCTTCACCAGTTATGACAAGACGCCCCTGCTGATCATCAACACAGCGCAAGTCAATCTGGCTGATAACGAGCAACACCTGCACCACATCCTGGCGCGTATCGATGCGCATCGCCACGGGCGCAGTTTCTATAACCCGGTCGCAGAACTCATCTAGAGCATGTAGAGGACTGCCCCGGCAACCGCAGCGATGATCGCGAGCTTGATGACGACGAGTTTCACGATCAGGGATTTGGGCAGGCCATCTGTCCCGGGTTCATGATTCCTCTTTTCCGACATGGAAACTATCCGATTCGATAGAGCTTTAATACTTGAAGAATACAGGAATAGCAGTTACATCATTAACCACTTGTATTGATATCCATCACTGGAGGATCAGGAATGAAAAGAACAGTATGGTCTCTCGCCACTGCGCTCCTGCTGACAATTGCAACTCCCCTGCAGGCTGCAAAGTACACAATCGACACCGAGGGGATGCACGCTTTTATTCATTTCAGCATCCCGCATCTTGGCTACAGCAACCTTATCGGCCGATTCAACCGCTTCTCCGGCAGCTTCGAGTACGATGCAGAACAGCCCGAAGCCTCGAAAGTCGAGGTGACCATCGAGACCGCCAGTATCGACTCCAATCATGCGGAACGTGACAAACACCTGCGTGACGAGGAGTTCCTGTATGTCGACAAATACCCGGAAGCGAAATTCGTCAGTACCTCTTTCGAACCCCATGACGCAGAGACGGCGTCCCTCAAGGGCAATTTCACCCTGCGTGGCGTGACCAGGCCGATCACGATCGAGGTCAGGAAGATCGGGGAGGGGCCTGATCCCTGGGGCGGCTACCGCGTTGGTTTTACCGGCACGACAACAATTGCCCTGTCAGATTTCGGCATCACGAAGTTTCTCGGCAAGAAGTCAACCGAGGTCGATCTGGTACTCGATATCGAGGGCGTGAGGAGAAACGACAATCCCGTTCACTGATCGGCAGGAGCTGCCTTTTGATGTGTGGCAGGACGTTTGCCGCGCAGCAGGTTGGCGCTCGCCAGGAAAAGGATCATCAACGAGATCCAGGCGAGCCAGTTCGGGACAATGTGCTCACTCGCGGCCAGTTCTGCCCGGATGCCAATGCCATTGATCTCCAGGAACCAGTCGAGCAACAGTCCACCGACGATGGCGGTGACTGCAACTCCGGCAAGGTAGGCGAACAGGGCACGCTGGCCGAGCTCACGGCGGATGATACCCATGCTCCCGATGTTGCTTGCAGGTCCTGCCAGCAGAAAGACGAGTACCGTCCCCGGCGAGATACCGGCCAATAGCAAACCTGTGGCGATCGGTGTCGATGCCGTCGCGCAGACGTACATCGGAATGCTGACGGCAATCATCACGAGCATTGCGACAAGGCCGCTGCCCCAGCGCGCAAGGAAATCCGGTGGCAGCCAGGTCGCTACAGCGGCCGAAAAGAGCAGGCCGATGCAGAGCCAGAAAAGGATTCCGCCCAGCAAGTCTGTGAAAGCGTATCGAATCCCCGAGAACCACTGCTCCTTTCCGCTCGATACCGATTGATTACTGCAGCAGGAGGATTTTTCACTATCTGGTGTGCAGCAGTCATTCTCCTGGCTGACAGGAGTCACGGGGGGCTGTGTGCAGCACTCCGGTCCCGTATCGCAGCAGGTTTCCTG
>JASFPB010000082.1:0-8081 GCA_050116235.1 Chromatiales bacterium
TGTCGGTATCGCAGAACAGCATGCCGTGACGCTCGCCGCGGGCATGGCCTGCGAAGGTCTGAAACCCGTAGTCGCGATCTATTCGACCTTCATGCAGCGCGCCTATGACCAGATGATCCACGACGTCGACCTGCAGAATCTCGACGTGACCTACGCCGTTGACCGGGCCGGGCAGGTTGGAGCCGACGGTGCCACCCATGCCGGTATCTTCGACCTGACCTACTGCCGAACCTTGCCGAACATGGTCGTCATGACGCCTGCCGACGAGGCAGAGTGCCGCCTGATGCTGCAAACAGCCTGGGAATACGAGGGGCCAGCCATGGTGCGTTATCCGCGCGGCGGAGGCCCCGGCGTATCAGAAGCCGAAATACTGGAAACGATCGAAATCGGAAAAGCGGAGGAGAGACGCAGGGGAGAGGGCGTTGCGCTGCTGGCATTCGGTACCATCCTGCCACTGGCACTCGAGCTTGGTGATGAACTCGATGCGACCGTCATCAACATGCGTTTTGTCAAACCCCTTGACGAAGCCCTGGTTGCAGAACTCGCAGGATCACACCGTTTGCTCGTTACACTCGAGGAGAACATGGTTCAGGGAGGGGCCGGGTCGGCCGTCGCCGAGTACCTCAATACACTTCCGAAGTGCACCGAATTGTTGCAACTCGGCCTTCCGGATCGTTATATCGAGCACGGCACGCAGCAGGAGCAGATGGAAGATGCCGGGTTGAAGAGGGAGCAGCTGCTACCATTGATCCGCCAGCGACTCGATACGATCGGTTGACTCTCCATTCATTCCACAATAAAAAAGGCAGCCGTGATGGCTGCCTTTTTTCTCTCGCAGAGAGTGCCTGGTTATTTTTTCGCTTCTTCCATCATGTGCTCGATGATCGGACCGAGGATGATTTCCATGGCAAATCCCATTTTCCCGCCCGGCACGACGATCGTATTGCGACGAGACATGAACGAGTTCTGAATCATGCTCAGCAGATACTCGAAGTTCGTGTCGAATTTCTTCGGGTCCTTGAAACGGATGACGACAAAGCTCTCGTCCGGTGTTGGAATATCGCGCGCGATGAACGGGTTCGAGGTATCGACCGTGGAGACACGCTGGAAGTTGATATCGGTGCGCGAAAACTGTGGCGTGATGTGATTGATGTAATCCGGCATGCGGCGAAGGATGGTATCGACGATCGCCTCTGCGGAGTAGCCGCGCTCTGCACTGTCGCGGTGAATTTTCTGGATCCACTCCAGGTTGACGATAGGGACGACGCCGACACCAAGGTCAACGTGGGAGGCGACATCGTCTTCGTCGGTCTTGACGAGGCCATGAAGACCCTCGTAAAACAGCAGGTCAGTGCCTGAAGGCAGCTCTTCCCAGGGGGTGAACTCGCCAGGCTGCTTGTCGGTGCCGAGACGGGCGTTGTGCTCGTCTGCCTCTTCCGGGCTGTGCAGGTAATAGCGCTTCTGGCCACCGCCGGTTTCGCCATAGGTCTTGAAGAGTTCCTCGAGCTTGTCGAAACGGTTGGCCTGCGGGCCGAAGTGACTCAGGTGCTCCTCGGCCATCTTCTGTTTCATCTCGTTACGGTCGTAACGATGGTAGCTGTCGCCCTCGACGACAGCCGCCTTGATGCCTTCGCGTTCGAAGATGTGTTCAAAAGCGCGCTTGACGGTTGTCGTGCCTGCGCCGGATGAGCCCGTGACGGCAACGACTGGATGTTTCTTGGACATAGTTGCTCCTCTTGAAGATAGACCTTGAACTGGCGCCGTGGTCCCTGTCAGGTTAAGCGCCGCGGTTTGCTTAAACGAAAAAACACATTGAAAAACGGCAGCTTTTCAATGTGCTTTCAAACCAGAAAACTATACCATATCTCCCCGTCAGGGCTGCGAGGAATGGACAGAGACGTGCCGGACCAAATGATCCCTGAAAACCGTTCGGAAACTTGTTGTTGCCGAAAAAACATTCAATAACTAATTGTTAATATTGAGAAATACAATGATACGCCTGGTAATTGTGCTTATGTCATCGATTGGCTTCATGGGGGTATGCATAAATTCTTATGCGCAAGAGCCACTCGAACTCCAGGGGTTTGGTGTGCGCAGTTGCGATTACCTCTTTCTTTCGGAGCAGCGGTGGGAGAGAGGTGAGGATGAGGGCGCTCTGGCATACTTGCGGTTGCAGGAGTGGATGGCGGGATTCGTCTCGGCACTCTCCCTGGCTACCGGCGAGGATGTGACCCGTGGCGCTGGTACCGAGGGCATGGTTCGACAGGTCATTGCGCATTGCCGCCAGCCTGAAAACAGGGACCAGGATGTTTTCAGCGCAACGATGCAGCTTATCCGTGAACGTAGTGCGATTCGCTAGACCTGCCTGGCCTGCTCATTCGTGACCCCTGTTTGATGTCCCATGCTTATGAACCATAATGTGCGTGGGCCGATCAGCTATCTGAGGGTTGGAATCACAATCTCGGGAAACAAACGATGGGATCTCGCCCTGAAAAGCGTTGCCGCCAGAGCTACCAAGCCCGTCAAAGAGACGCTGCTGGAGATGCCGGACATAGCAATGCGACTGGAATTACCGGTCATTCATCAAGTGCAACAAGACGACTCGAACTGGCAGACTGACAAAGATGGCTAGCGGTATTTTTGCGATTCTGGATGATGTAGCGACCCTGCTGGATGATGCAGCGATCTACAGTAAACTTGCGGCCAAGAAAACAGCTGGCCTGCTGGGTGACGATCTTGCTGTCAATGCCGAGAAGGCGACGGGATTCAAGGCCTCCCGCGAATTGCCCGTCATATGGGCGATCACCAGGGGCTCCGTGGTCAACAAGCTGATCATCCTGCCGCTGGCTTTTCTGCTGAGTGCATATGCTCCCTGGCTGATCGTCCCGATTCTTCTGCTCGGAGGAGCCTATCTCAGCTATGAAGGCGCCGAAAAAGCGCTGGAGTGGGTGCTGCCGCACAAGCATGTGAAAAAACCCGCCGCGGAAACCTCGGGCAGCAAAACTGAACTGCTGGAAACCGAAACGCAGAAGATCAAGGGTGCGATACGGACAGATTTCATTCTGTCGATCGAGATCATCATCATTGCGCTGGGCACGGTGATGGATCAGTCACTTGGCATGCGCATCCTCGTCGTGAGCCTGATAGCCCTGCTGGCGACCGTCGGTGTCTATGGACTCGTCGCACTGCTTGTCCGGATGGATGATGCCGGGCTCTATCTGATCACCAGGGCCAGGCAGATGTCCGGTACTGCGTCCCGATTCATCCGGCGCACCGGACACATGCTGGTCGCGGCCCTGCCGCACATCATCCGGCTGCTCGGTGTGATTGGTACCGTCGCGATGCTACTCGTGGGCGGTGGCATGTATGTCCACAACATCGATGCGCTTCATCACCTGCTGGATTTTCTTCCCGGGATTGTCGGCGAGTTGCTGACGGGAATACTTCTTGGTGTCATGCTCGTCGGCGTCATGCATATGGTCCAGCAGCTGCGAAGGGCATCGGCCTGATCCACTCTTGAACCACCCGGTTAGCCCCGGGAAGGTGCGGAGTTATTCAAGAATTGTATTCCTTGAACCACCAAACAGGAGAGATTCCTCATACATGACCAGATACCCCTTGGCAGTCATGAAACTCTGTATCAGACAGGAGCGGGAACAATCCAGACCGCTGCTCGTTACTCTGTCTCGATATATTCTTCTCTCGATCATTCTGTTACTGACTGCCTGCCAGTCGACTGTCTACCTGATGCCAACGCCGGAACTGCTGCGCACGGGTCAGCGTGATCCTTTTATTACGAACCCCGATCAGGCGCTATCCCCAGAGGTTCAGGTGGCCTATGCGACGAATCGGCTGTCTGCTTTTGACGCTGGCCGATGGCCCTATATCACGCTCTATGACCAGAGGCTTCGCCTCGGATTTTCAACAGTGCGCCTTGGTGGCGAGACATTCTCCATGGATGATCTTCATGCGTCGTCGACAACTGCCGAGAGAGAATTCCCCGTGCCGTTGAGTCTCAGCGCTACCCGTGAATACGATTCTCTGGATGCCACGCAGGATTCCTCTCTACCGCCGGGGGCCAAGGCTTTCTTTGACCGGATTAATGCGGCCCTGGAACGCAGTCGCGATCCGGATATCACCATCTATCTGCACGGTGCTAACAACAGTTTCTACCGCTCCAGCGCGCAGTCCGCGCAGTATGCCCATTTCACCGGACGTAACTCCGTTGTCATGCTCTTCTCCTGGCCGTCGGCTGAAAGCCTTCTCCGCTATGCGGTGGACGTTAACAATGCGCGCAGGACTGTCCCTGTTTTCACCCGCTTGCTCGAACTGCTCGCGCAGCACACCAATGCCCGATACATCGACGTGCTGGCTTACAGTGCAGGCGCGCAGATTCTGAGCCCTGCGCTTGCCGCATTACGAGCGAGCTATCCCGGCGAGGATGAAACCAGCCTCAGGAAGCGGTTCCGCCTTGGAGAGATCTATTTCGCGGCACCGGATGTCGATTTCACTACCTTCCTCAGGGACCTGGCGACCTACGATGGCATGGTTCAGCATGTGACACTCGCCCTGAATCCGAATGATTCGACGCTCGCGTTTGCTGCACGCCATCATGGTGTCTCGCGGGCCGGGCGGCCTGATCCGGACGAATTGACCGAGGAGGAGACGCGCCTTGTTCAGGCAGCCTACGGTGAGATGGCCTTTGATCTGCTCCTGGTTGATCCCGACATGATTCCGGGTCTTGCGCGGGGTGCACATGATTTCTGGTACAGGCATCCCTGGGTGAGTACCGACGTGCTTATCCAGCTGCTGTACCAGGCAAGGCCTTCAGAACGCGGACTGGAACTCCTCGAGGATGATCGGGGACGTCGTGCATGGACCTTCGGGCCTGATTATCCGCAACGTGCAGGCGAGGCAATTGAACAGCTGGCTGAGCAATGACCTGAAAACTATTCCAGTCTTTGTATCATAAACATCTTTCCAGCGCTCCATTCTTGCACGATGGCTTCACCCTCAATGCATGCTTCCAGGCAGCAATTCAACGCAGGGGTGCACGGCTGCGATCAGGCATGAGCATGAGTGCAACGACCGCGACACAGGCCGCAATGGCCATGTAAATTGCCGGGGCCGTTGCGAGACCTGTTGTGGTGATCAGGCTTGCCGCAATCATGGGAGTCAGCCCCCCGAAGATGCCCAAACCCACGTTGAAAGCGACTGAATAGCCGGAAAGGCGATCGCATTCCGGAAAGAGCTCGACAAACAGGGCAGGGCCCGAACCCAATGGAACAGCCAGCAGCAAAAAGGTCAGGGCGTGTGTCGTCAGGACCGATACCACGGAGCCACCCGAACCCAGCATCCAGGCATGCAGTGGCCAGGCACTCAGTGCCAGCAGGAGGATCGATAACGCGATCCATGTCCGGCGAGGAATCCATCTGTCGCCGATAACTGCTGCAAGGGGCATAGCAGGAATCACCAGAAGAGTCATCGCCGTATTGATTGCCAGCGCTGTTCCTCTCGCCATGATCTCCTGTGATGACAACCACTCCGGCAGGTAAACAAATGCGATGTAGTAGCAGGTGCCATAGCTGGCGCTGAATGCCAGTGCCAGCAAGGTTTCCCTGCGGTTTGTTGTAAATGCCTGTAATAACGGAGAGGTCTCTTCCCGCCCTTCATGATGAGCACGGAAGCGCTCGGAGTTATGCAGGTTATGACGTATCCAGATCGCGGTCATTCCCAGCAAGGCGCCCCCAAGAAATGGCAAACGCCAGGCCCAGTCGGCCAGGGTTTCGGCATCGAAGAGATTGGTCACCAGGGCAGCAGCACCAACCCCCAGTAACGATCCTGACATGGAGCCGATATTGGCCCAGCTACCCGTCAGCCCGCGTTTGCTCTGTGGCGCGGTTTCCACCAGGTAGGTCGCAGAGGAGGAAAATTCTCCGCCAACAGAGAGTCCCTGTAACAGGCGCACAAGGACCAGCAGGACCGGTGCCAGGATTCCCACAGCCGCGTAGGTTGGCAATAGTCCGAGAAGCATTGTCGGCAGGGCCATCATGGCCACAGAGATCTGCATCGTACGCGCGCGCCCGTAACGATCTCCAAACCAGCCGAACACAGCTGCCCCGAGAGGTCTCATCAGGAACCCTGCCGCAAAGATTCCGTATGTTGCAATGAGTCCGGCGGTAAGGCTGCTGGCTGGAAAGAAAATCGGTGCAATGACACCGGCCAGATACCCGTAGAGAGCAAAGTCATACCACTCTACGACGTTTCCGATGAAACCCGCCATGACTCTGTGGCGTAGTTGCGGTGCGCGTGCATCAACCATGGTGATCCATCAGCTTCAGTCTTCTGGTGCGATAGATGGAACAGATATCAGGAGCCTGTACCCCGAAAAAATAGATATGCCTGTCCAATATGCACTCAGGATATCAGTGGATCCGGAAAAGATCGCTTCACCTGATCTCAAACTGGCAATGTGTGGTGTCTGAACAGCGCAAACAGCAACAAATAATCAGTGCTACACGCCACCGCTATGGACGATTTCATAATAGCGCTTTTCGAGCTCGTTCTTGTGCTGGGTCTCCTCGTCGGCGAGGTACTGGAAGAGATCGTGTATGGGCCCCGGCGGTGTGGATTCTGCGAGTGACCGGTACTGCTCCATCGCGGCATGTTCGCGACCGAGTGCGTACTGGAGTACTGCCTGGTCATCCGGTTGATCACCGAGTTCGGGCAGGTGTATGCAGTCGGAAAAGCGTCTGTCGCTGGCCGGGGTTTCGATCGATTGCTTGACCTGCCCGGCGATGTCGCTGCGTGCGCGCAATTCCATGAAGAGGTCGAAATGCTGCTGCTCCTCCCGGGCCAGTTCCTCGACCAGGTAGCGGATCTGCTTGCTGACCTTTGGTGCCAGTCCGGCGTAGAAATCACGAGCGGTGCGCTCGAACTCGGTGGCGACCAGGAGGATGTCCTCCAGGGAGGTCTGTGCCTTGAGTCGCTGGTATCCTCTGCCTTCAGGCATCTGCTTTCTCCTGCTGAAACATGGCTTCAATGCTGGCTGCCACCTTGTGCCCGGTGGCGACTGCGCTGACGACATCCGGTCCCTTGACGCAGTCACCGGCAGCCCAGAGCCAGTGCTCCGATGTGCGGCCCGCATCGTCCACCTGAATTCGCCCGCGGTTCCATTCGAGTTTCTCGGTGAGCTCTTCCCCCAGCAGACTCATGTCGCTCATCTGGCCGATAGCCTCAACGATCCATTCGCCTGCATGCAGCTGCTCGTCGCTGCTGTCGTAGGTCGGGGCAAAACGGTGTTGCTCGTCGAAAATGGATAATACCTTCCATGTCCGCAGTCCAAGCAACTTGCCATGGTCATCGCTTAGACACTCTTGCGGACCACGTGAATCGACAATCCGGATCTGCTCCTCGATCGATTCCCTGATCTCGGTCGGGTCCGCAAGGAAATGCGCCGTATCTTCCAGGGCGGTCAGGGTGATGTTGATCTCCCCGTGCTGCTGTTTTTGAAGGCGTGCCATGCTGCGCGCGATATCCATCGCCACGTTGCCGCCACCGATGACCACCATGCTTTTCGGTGCGTCGAGCTGCTCGCTGTTACGGATACGGTGCAGCAGATCGACCGCCTTGAACACCTTCGGGTGGGCGGAGCCGGGGATACGCGTTGAGCGTCCAACCCACAATCCGATTGCCAGCACCACGGCATCATTCTCTGTCTGTAACTGCTGCATGCTGATGTCGCTGCCGATCCTGGTGTTGTAGTGGATCTCCACGCCCATCGACAGGATCAGGTCGATATCACGCTGAATGGTTACGGACGGCAGGCGATATTCAGGGATGCCATAGCGTGTCATGCCACCCGCGGCAGACTCGGCCTCGTAGACTGTGACCCTGTGGCCACTGCGTGCCAGGTCGAAAGCGGCGGTCATGCCGGCCGGGCCGGCCCCGACGATCGCGATTTTCTTCCCGGTAGCGGGCGCCGGACCGCCGATGATGTCGCGATAGCGTTCATAGGGTACCTGCTCGGTGATATGCCGCTTCAGCCAGCGGATTGCAATCGGATCGCCCTCGTGGCTGGC